>CAJUIM010000091.1:7590-15285 GCA_910586275.1 uncultured Lachnospiraceae bacterium
ATGGTAATCTGGCGGATGAATGGCAGTCTGACGGGTAAACGACAGTTATGGCGGGCAATATAGACAATGGTGTTGACAAAATCGGGTAGATGACACTTTGTTAAGTGACATGAATGACAGGGTGGCATGAAGAACGGAATGAGCATGGATGACTGGAAGGTATGTGGATGTAAATCGGGATATGGAATGAATTATAGAAAGCACTAACTATGGATAATTTCAGCATGGTGGTGTGGCAGGCGGCTTAGATCGGTAGGGCAGGTAGAAAAATTGTAAGCCAGAAGGAATGCAGCAGAGCGTATGGCATGGCAGTGCCGTAAGGAAGGTGCCATGGGAAGGAAGCCTAGCTGGAGGGGAGACAGCCTAAGTGCTATGGGGAAGGAAGCCTAGCCGGAGGGGAGGCCGCCTAGGTGCTATGGAGAAGGAAGCCTGGCCGGAGGGAAGGCCGCCTAAGTGTCATGGGGAAGGAAGCCTAGCCGGAGGGGAGGCCGCCTAGGTGCTATGGAGAAGGAAGCCTGGCCGGAGGGGAGGTAGTCTAGGTGCTATGGAGAAGGAAGCTTGGCCGGAGGGGAGACAGCATAGGTGCAAGGGGGAATAAAGTCCGTGGAGGAGGGGCAGCTTGGTTACAATGAGGAAGGAAGTCCGGTTGGAAGGGCGGCCAAGATGCATGGGGCATAAGACCCGGCGAGACAGAGTGATTGGAAAAGGATAGGAAAGTTTATTATAAGATACACATTATAATAGGAAGGAAAAGGATTTGTTATATGTACGATTTAATTATAGTTGGTTCCGGCCCGGCAGGGCTGTCGGCAGCAGTTTATGCAAAAAGGGCGGGTCTGAATGTCTTGGTGCTGGAAAAAAGCCCTATGAGCGGCGGGCAGGTACTCAATACTTATGAAGTGGACAATTATTTGGGGCTGCCGGGGATTAACGGGTTTGATTTGGGCATGAAGTTCAGGGAGCATGCGGATAAAATGGGCGCGGAGTTTATGGAGGGAGAGGTTGCAGAAGTGGAAACGGATACAGAATTGTCCGGTTCCGGAGAACGGGGACATATTGTAAAAACTGACAAAGGTGATTTTGAGGCAAAGACTTTGCTGATAGCGACAGGAGCGTCATATGCAAAGTTAGGGGTTGTCGGCGAAGAAGAACTGTCAGGGAAGGGAGTGTCATATTGTGCCACTTGTGACGGTGCCTTTTTTAAGAACCGTACCGCAGCGGTAGTGGGGGGAGGCGATGTAGCGGCGGAGGATGCGGTCTTTTTGGCGAGAATCTGTAAAAAAGTATATTTGCTGCATCGGCGAGATGAATTGCGTGCGGCGAAGATATTACAGGATAAGGTAAAGGAACTGCCTAATATAGAGATTTTATGGAATACGGTGGTGGAAGAAATTCAGGGGGACGGTCAGGTAACCGGTATGCAGATACGGAATGTGGTATCGGGGGAAAAAAGCAGCATGGCAGTGGACGGGGTTTTCATTGCCGTAGGCATCCGTCCTAATTCAGATGTCTTCAAGGAGATTGCAGAGTGTGACAGTAAGGGGTATTTGATTGCAGGTGAAGACTGTGCTACTAATGTACCGGGAATTTTTGCGGCCGGGGACATCCGCACAAAAAGTCTTCGTCAGGTCATTACCGCAGTTGCAGACGGAGCCAATGCCATAGCCGGCATACAAAATTATCTGTTATGATCATCTGCGGCGGCATCATAGGAGAATATTCCGTCCGGCCGGGATTCCCGGCCGGTGCATATGGGATATAATATAACAACGGTAATTTGGATCAATGTTACAATGCAACTTGGTTTCTTAGGTACAAAACCGAAAATTGATTTTCGTAGGTAAATAAATCCACCGGTTGACAAATGCTTTATTCGGTGTTATATTAGTTAACAGATGTAACAAAATTGTAACAAATTTAATAAAAACAGTAACAATTTGCGGAGGCACATCCTATGAGACAAAAGAACATGAAAGTTGTAATGTGTGCAGTAACGGCAGTTCTTACATTTTCAAGTATTGACATAAGTGCAAATGCGGCAACTAATGTAGCATCAGTTTTGCCGTCAGCCGGAGTGGATTATACTTTGGCATCCAACGGAACATCTCTGAAAAATATTCAGGACGAGACGGATACAGGAAGTTCCATGCCGTCGGCCGGAAATGCATCCGGTGTCAGCATGGGTCAGGGAACCGGCCAAGAGGGAAGCATATCCAATAATACGGCGGCAGGTGTGCTGAATGAAGTAATGAACAATATGGGAACGGAAGAGGCGGCTTCTCAGCCGCAACCTCAGGCATTGGATGAGGCAAAGGAAGACCTTGTGATTGAGGAAACGAAAGAAGTGGATATTTCTTTGCTGGATGAAAAAATCCTGAGGGATGTCCAGAAGAAACTGGACAGGAAAGATGAAGAGGAAGGTTTTAAGAGTCTTGTCATTGCAAAAGTAAATGATTATGTGAATGTTAGAAGCATACCGAGTGAAGAGGGCGAAATTATCGGTAAGCTGTATGACAAATCAGTAGGAACTTTCATTTCGGAAGTGGACGGATGGTATGAAATCAAATCCGGTTCTGTTACCGGATTTGTAAAAGGTGAGTATTGTGTAACCGGAGAAAGTGCGGTGGAATTGGCTAAGTCAGTGGGAACCAGAATTGCTACGGTAACGACGACTACACTGAAAGTACGGCAGGAGCCGGGGTTGGACAAAAGCGTAATCGGCTGGGTGCCGATTGAGGATCAGCTGATAGTGACGGAAGACTTGGGCGATTGGGTGAAAGTTAACATAGAAGAAGGCGACGGCTATGTTTCTACCGATTATGTCTCCCTTACTACGGAGTTTGTTCAGGCGGAATCCAAGGCGGAAGAAGAAGCCCGTCTGGCAAAGGAAGAAGCAGAAAGAAAAGCAGCACAGGCAGCAGCAAGGAAAGCGGCAGAGCGTTCCTCTTCTTCCAAGGGCGGTTCCGGTCAGGTAATGTATGCATCCGGCGGCGGCAGTGAGATGGGTCGTGCAGTTGCGGATTATGCACTGCAGTTTGTAGGAAATCCTTATGTATACGGCGGAACGAGTCTTACTAACGGTGCGGACTGTTCAGGATTTGTCATGAGCGTATACAAGAATTTCGGTGTCAGCCTGCCTCATTCATCGGCAGCGGACAGAAGCGTAGGCGCGGCGGTGAACGGTTTGGAAAATGCTCAGCCCGGTGACTTGGTATGTTATTCCGGCCATGTGGCATTGTATATCGGCAATGGTCAGATTGTTCATGCTTCTACCTCAAAGACTGGTATTATCGTGTCCAGTGCTACATATAGGACACCGCTTTCGGTAAGAAGGATATTCTAAAATGCATGGACGGTTAAGTACGGAAATCAAATAAAAAAGATAGGAAAATCAGCGGGATATTGCTTTAAATATCCGCTGGTTTTCTTTTTGCTTCCCTCTGCAGGCATATTTGTTTCTGGCTGTACATTAGTTTCTGCATGTACACAGGAGGCCTAGCCGAACGGTGTAGCTGTGCCGATTTTCTTAGCGGAAACATCGGCGCAGGCATAAAACCGAAAATTGATTTCTGCGTGATTGGTGTTTTATGGATTTGTGAAAAATATACAAAGAACGGTTTTCCAAAGGAAAATATTGAAAAAAAGATATGTAGTTATCCACATAGGAAAGTGTCAGGAATATAGGATTTTACATTTATACACGGAATTATCCACAATATCCCCCAATTATCCGGGCGCACAGAAAGAAAAATATCGGTGTTTTCAGAATGTATGTTTTGTGCAGAATGATGATTGTATATAGTCAGAAAGGGATGGAACGGGAAAAGGAGTAAAGAAAACAAATTTTGTAAATTGTTGCACAATCCGTTAAATTTATGGTATAATGCTTGTACAATAATCCAACGGAAGGGATGAGTGATATGAAATTTGTTATTGTAGGCAAAAATATTGATGTCACACAGGGGCTGAAGACAGCGG
The DNA here is from genome assembly GCA_910586275.1 of uncultured Lachnospiraceae bacterium. Taxonomy (GTDB): domain Bacteria; phylum Bacillota; class Clostridia; order Lachnospirales; family Lachnospiraceae; genus Kineothrix. The sequence goes on from CAJUIM010000091.1 coordinate 11,569, forward strand.
TTGAGGATAAGATAGGGAAACTGGAAAAATATTTTAATCCGGACACCAATGTGCATGTGACGCTGAGTGTGGAAAAGGAGAGGCAGAAGATAGAAGTGACAATACCGGTGAAGGGGAGTATCATTCGTTCGGAACAGGTAAGCAACGACATGTATGTTTCTATCGACTTAGTGGAAGAGATTATTGAAAGGCAGCTTAAGAAGTACAAAAATAAGCTGATAGACAAGCAGCAGTCGGCTGGTTGCTTTAGGCAGGAATTTATTGATAAGGACTACATGGATGAAGAGGAGATTAAGATTATCCGTTCCAAGAAGTTCGACATCAAGCCTATGTATCCGGAGGATGCTTGTATTCAGATGGAATTGCTGGGGCATAATTTCTTTGTGTTCTGCAATGCGGAAACCGATCAGGTAAATGTAGTCTATAAGAGAAAAGGAAACACTTACGGGCTGATTGAGCCGGAAGTATAAGCGGGAAAGGCGGCTGCTGCATGAATTCATGCGGCAGCCGCTTTTCACGGAAAGCATATTCCCTGCTTTTGCTCATATAATTTTATGAGATATTGTGGGCGGTGGATAATGCAGTATTTGAAAAAAGTCAGGTGTGCAGTACTGATAGAAACAGTTTTATTTTCTGCAGTAGGAATATTATGGGGACTGCAGATTGTGAAAGGAGGAGTGGGGGCACGGCAGGAGCAGGCTGTGGAAATGGAGGTATTTGCGGAAAAGGAATATATTAAATGGGTAGATTTTAATGTTTCTTATGAGGCGCTTTGTGAAGCATATAAGTGGGATGTGGAGTCATGGAAAGAGGCGGCCGAGAGTAAGGACTGCGTGCATGTAAATTGGATTGAACTATTGGCATATATAGGCGCGAGGCACGGCGGTGAATTTCCTTCAAAGGCAATCGCCGAGATTACGAAGACGGCAAAAAAATTAATGCAGAAGGAGTGTACCATGGCCGAACTCACGGAGGATATGGAGTATTATGCATATTATTTGGAGGCATATCAGGCAGTGCTGGGGGGATATGTAGGAGAATATGAAATACAGAATACGACAGAAGACGGGAACGTGAACTGGGAGAAGCATTACGGACTGAAAGCTTTCTCACCGGTGGCCAAAGGGTTTGAATACAGTGATTATGATGACTTTGGGGCATCCAGAAGTTACGGCTATGCCCGGCCTCATCTGGGGCATGATATGATGGGTATGGTGGGGACGCCGATATGAATGCTATGTAGAAGCCTTTCACGGGATGCCCGGCAGGGGGAGGAGTGCCGGGGCCGGTGCTATTCTGTCAGAGCCCCGTTCCTAGGGCTCCGGGAGGAGTCCCATCAGAACACAATCCGGAGGCTTTCGCCGTCGTACACGCATGTCTTCAGCATCTTCCTTACCGCCCCGTTCTTCACGGAATATTCCAGAATGTCAAAACTGTCCAGGAGGTACTCTATATGCCCGAAGGTTTCGGCGCGGGCCTCTTCCATGGTTTTTTCCTTCCCTTTCGCAATCTCCGCTTTCCGGAGCTCAGACTCCAGTTCCTTCCGGCTCCGGTCAGTGCTGTTTATCTGCTGTATGATGTAGGCCGCCGCCGCAGTCTCCATGGCGCCGCCCAGCGCCGCCGTCAGGTTCGCGATCTGGCTTTCCAGTTCCTTGATCTGCCGGCGCAGGGCTAATGTGTCATTCACCGTCCCCTTTCTCTCGGGAATGAGGAATGTGCCTGGGTCGAGGCGGATTTTCCGGAGCTGGTCCATGAAGAGCCCGTCCACGGTGTCCGTCCGCACATAGCCGCTGCTGCAGGCCGTCTTCCCCTGACGCGCCATCTTCTGGCAGTAATAGTAGGAGAAGGTGGAGCCGCCCTTCACATAGGTCCGCACGTCCATCCGGGAGCCGCAGCCGCAGCGGATGGCTCCCCTGAGTATGCCGCAGCTGTGCTTGGGGGCGCGGTACATCTTGTGGGTGTTGAGCATCCGCTGGACGGCGATCCACTCCCCGGCGGGGATCACATAGTCGTGGATGCCCACGCTGATGGTCCAGGAGGATGCGTCCTGCCTTTTCTGGGACGTGGCGGAGGTCTTTGTCCTGCCGTACCCAATCAGCCCCTTTGTCCCGTCAAATGCCGACGGGTCGGGCAGGGAGCATCCCAGGTCGCTGAAATAGTAGTAGGCCTCCATGCTGTTCTGGCAGTACACGGGGTTGCTGATGATGCCGTAGATCTGGGATGAACTTAGGAAGCACCCGCCCTGCGTCCGGATGCCGTGGTCGCGGCAGTGCCGTTCCAGCGCGGTGATGGTGTACCCGTCCAGCATGAGCCGGTACAGCAGCTTCACGTTCCCGATGGCACCCTCGTCCACGGTGAGGAAGGAATGCTCCTTGTCCCCGACCCTGCGGCGGACGGAGGCCATGCCGGCGGGGAGGTTGCCGCCCGTCCACCGGCCGGATGCGCCCAGTGCCTTCATGTTGTCGGCCACGCGTTCCGACGTGTTCTCCCGCTCCAGCTGGGCGAATGCCGCCAGTATGTACATCACGGTCCTGCCCATGGGGGTGCCGGTGTCGAAGGACTCCTTCACGGAGATGAAGGAGACGTTGTGCCGCTGGAAGACCTCGTACATGGCGGAGAACTCCTGCACGTTCCTGCTGATGCGGTCCAGCTTATAGACCATCACGGCATCCAGCACGCCGTTCTCGACATCCTCCATCATTTCCCGGAAGCTTGGCCGGTTGGTGTTCTTGCCGGAGAAGCCCTCGTCCCTGTCATAGACCCGGAATTCCGTCTCCCTGTCCTTGAAGACGATGCCGGCATAGTCCTTGCACAGCTGCACTTGGACGGCCACGGAGTCGCTGTTGTCACGGTATACGGATTTCCTTGGGTAGATGCCTATTGTGTACATAGAAAACCTCCTTGCGTTTGGGGCGGCCTGCGGTGCCGGCCTTTTTTCATGACTGGGGGGTGCGTAAAGGGAGCCGGCAGCTTTGCGGCACGCACCCCGCGCGGCGGGGAGGGAAAGTCTTCCCTGCCCGGTTGCCCATATTATAATACATGATGCCTTTTGGAGAAAAAGATAGAAGAACGTCAAAAATATGTGATAATTCCTGCGTTGTTCACCGATACCCAGCAACAGGGAGGAGGTGTCAGCGTTAGAGTTTTTAATTTCATTTCTAATCACTGTTGCGGCTGGCGTGGCTTGTCACTACATCATCAAATGGTTAGACAGTGATGGCAGGAGCACTATAAAAGTAAAGAAGAATCCCCAAACTGTATAGCACTACGGTTTGGGGATTCGATTCTTTGTCAACGTTGGAAATTACATTTCTTTTTTCCTGCTGGCATTATAGTATATGCGGAAATTTCTTTCAATATGCATTTCTCAGCTTTGCTCAAAAAATTTTCCCTGCCTTATCTGGTGTCAGGGAGAGGCGTTCCGGCATGGCAGTGCCGGGATGTCACATGATTTGGACAAAGTTAAACGGCATCGGCATAGAAATACTGGCTCTGAAAAAGGATTCGGGGTCAGTATGCTTAAAAAAGGTGCCATAAGGATTTATTGATTAATACGCTGGAGCAGAATACCAAGAACCGTGATCTGGCCGCCTATAGTAGATTGATGAGGGATGATTGTATTTGCCAAAGAAAGCGACAAATACCAGTGGCTTGTATTAGAACAGAAAAGCCAGTGTGAAGTCGAGGTAAGGCAGACCGACAATCATGGAACAATCA
>CAJUIM010000092.1 GCA_910586275.1 uncultured Lachnospiraceae bacterium
AAAACTCGCGCACGGGCGTCCGCCTCCCAACATTACATTCAGGCTGAACTGTTACGTCCGGCTTGGTGGCAAGCTATTTGCGGCCGGCATTATACCGTTATTCCATAAGCAGTTCTTCATAACTGACGTTGAGCACTTTGGCAAAGGTTTTCAGTTCTATGTCCGTAATGAACCTTGCGCCGCTTTCGATGCGCTGTATGGCATTTTTGTCCAATTCGATCCCTTCCAGCTGCATTCTGTCGGCCAGGAGCCTTTGGGATACTTTGGGGTGCAAGCCTTTGCGTATGCGGGCTATATTGCTGCCGGATATATTGTTTTTCCCCGAGACTGCCCTATTTTTGTACATATTTCCCCTCCGTTTGTTTTTGTGACTGCTCGGCCAATGAGCGTATGATTTCTGTCCATTGGTTAGCCAGCCGTGCATTGCAGGGAAAGCAGCCGTTTGCACAAAAACAGCGAAGTCTTCGGCGTTACTAATCCGGATGGCTCCAAAGTAATTGGTGTTCATTTGCAAGGTCGTTAATAGGAAAAAGGGCCTTTTGATTCCGGCATAATGACCTTGGCTCATTTGTACATAGTCCCGCGGATCTTTCATGCATGTGATATACGGACTGCGGAATCGTGCATGTGTATTCTTTGCGGGAAGTACTGCTGATGATTGTGAACAGTAGCTGAAAGTTTTGCTTTACAGCATAAAATGACATTTGGTGCTTGTCATTTAATATACTATATGATATTATTTTATTCAGTTGACATTTACTAAATGTCATTATGAAATAAATATTATATTTAAGGAAAAACAGAATGGAGAAGGATACATTTAAAAAAATAGTTCTTTTCTTCTTGATTCTTATATTGGCTGTCACAGGCTTACGCGATGAGGAGGAAAAGCAGAATGTTGTCATAAATGAGGTCTGCAGCAACAATTTCTCGGCTCAGCGCGATGAGGAAGGGAACTATCCGGATTGTATAGAGTTATATAATAGGGGGGAAGAGACAGTTTCTCTGGATGGCTGCTTTCTTACCGACGACGAGAAGAAACTGGAAAAATATCCGCTGGAAGGAGTTTCCGTTCCGGGGGGAGGATTTGCCGTAATCTTTCTTTCTGAGGATTCGGGTCTGCGCATTTCCAAAGAAGGGGAAGAGATTTTCCTGACGGACGGAGGGCGGGGAGATTTTTTGGATCAGGTGGCTGTTCCGGCTCTGAGTTATGATACTAGTTATGGCAGGGTGCAGGACGGAACAGGCAGTTGGTCGGTTATGAGCGCCACTCTTGGCAGATCTAACGAGGAGGCCGAAATTCGTCCGGAAACCGTATTGGAAAAGCCTGTCTTTGAAACGGAAAGCGGATTTTACGAGGAACCCTTCACGCTCCGTCTGAACGCTCCGGGCGGAGGGAAAATATACTATACATTGGATGGCAGCGAGCCTGACGGGGATTCCCTTTTATATGAGAAACCGCTGTGGATTGCGGACAATTCACAGGAGGAGAACCGGTATGCGGGGCGGGAGGATCTGTCGCCTACCAGCGATTATGCGCCCGGTTTTCCGGTGGACAAGGCTGTGGTGGTAAGGGCGGTAAGTTATGATCCGGCCATGAATAGGATAAGTCCGGTTGCCACGGAAGTATTTTTTATCGGGTATGGGAAGAAAGAGGAATATGACGGAATGGCGGTTCTTTCCTTGACGGCCGACCCGGAGGATCTGTTTGACCTTAAGAGCGGGATGTACGGAAACGGCATAAAGTATGAAGAGTACTTGGCGGAGGGAGGAATGGAGAAGGGGATAATCCTGGATTCCTATACGGATGCCGACGGAGGAGTGCATCATCGGTATATGGCATCCAATGCGTATGGCAGGGGAAGAGAGTGGGAGAAGAGGGCTTCCATATCCTATTTTGATGAAACTCATTCCTTCTGCTTCTCGCAGGATGCAGGCATCCGCATTGCGGGCAATTCTACCCGGGGTATGCCGCAGAAGTCTTTCCATATCTTTGCAAGGGATATTTATGACGAATCTGCCGTACTGCCATATAGTTTTTTCGACGACGGAAGTTTTTATTCGTCCGTCAAAATACGGAACGGGGGAGGAAAAGCGGCTGGGCTGAAATTCTTGGATGCTTTTTTGGAAGAGGCCGCAGGCTGCCGGGATTCCGTCTCCGTACAAAGGTCGAAGCCATGTGTAGTTTTCCTCAATGGGGAATATTGGGGGATTTACAATATCAGGGAGAGGTATGATGAAGAATATGTGGGTACGCGTTTTCAGATAGATCCGGATAAGGTTATGTTGGTCAAGGCGGGAAATGCGGCCACGGACTTGGAGGGCACGGCGGAAGCTTACCAATATATGCTGGATGTGATAACGGAGTGCGACCTTGTTTATGAGGATACTTATGCCCTTGCCAGCGGGCTGGCAGACATGCAGAGCCTGATTGACTATTGCTGCATTAATCTGTATCTGGACAACCGTGACGTGGCATTTGGGTATAATACCGCCATGTGGCGTTCGGTTCAGGAAGGGACACCTTACAGTGACGGCAAATGGCGTTTTATGATATATGATCTGGACGAATGTGCCCATCCTGACAGCAATAGATGGGACGGAAGGGAAAAATGGATGGAGGAAAATGCTTTGTTCAGTGAGCCGGCCGTCAGGAGCCTGTTGGACAATGAGGGATTTCGCCGGCAATTCTGCATTTCCTTTATGGACATTGCAAACACTGTTTTCTCTTACGGCCGGATACATCCTATGCTGGAGGAGTGGGCAGGCAGATATGGGGTTCAGGTGGTGAAGGATCATCAGTGCTTTTTTGACGGTACATACGGTATGGAAGATTTTGAAAGAGAGGTTGCCGAACTGGATTCTTTTTTTGCCGGGCGGTTTGATTTTGCCATGAAAAGCCCGGCAGCTGCCTTTGGACTGTCCGGAGAACTGACCCGTGTGGATATAAGCGTCAATAGGCCGGAAGGCGGCACGGTTCGAATCAATACCGCTTCTTTGGGGAAATGCGGCAGATGGGAAGGATATTATTACAGCGATTACCCTGTCTCCGTATCTGCCCATGCCGAAGAGGGCTATCATTTTGCCGGATGGCAGGGGGATGCGCAGGGGACGGAGGAAGAGATAAGCATTCCGTTGGAAAACGGGGATGTGGCAATACAGGCAATATTTGAAAAGGATGAATGACAGAAGGAACTATATGGGAACAAGATTATACCGGGTGGAAGACAAATACCGGGGTACTGCCCAGGAATTTTACCGGCTGCAGAGACGGCTGGATACAGTGCTTCGGGCAGACCTAAATGAAAACGACAGGGATGGCTACAGTGTGGCCAGCTTATATTTTGACGATCTGAGGGATAGCTGCCTTGCCGAGACGGCGGAGGGATGCAATGACCGCCGGAAGTATAGGATCCGTATTTATAATGATTCTCAGGATGTGATAAAACTGGAGGTAAAAGAAAACAGGAACAACCGGATTTTCAAGAAAGCAAGACGCATTACGGCAGAGGATTTGCGGAGACTGGCAGACGGGCAGTGTATAGAGGCTTCCTGTTCGGCCGAGGATCCGGCATTTCTGTTCAATACGGCAATCCGGACAAGGGGGCTGCGCCCGAAAGTAATCGTAGCCTATGAAAGGAAAGCATATACTTATGCCCCGGGCAATGTCCGCATTACCTTTGACCGGAATGTCCGGGCAAGCCGCCGGACGGAAGAATTCGGGAGACAGGGAATCTCTTATGATTTTCTGGATGGAGGGGATTCCGTGCTGGAAATAAAATATGACGAATTCCTGCCCGGGTTTATTTTGCAGCTAATGGAAACCGGAAACCTGCGGCAGACGGCTTATTCCAAGTATCGGCTGTGCCGGGAGCGGTATGAGGCGTCGGCATTTGGCAACTGAAAATTCCGGCAAAGGAGGACGAAAGCATGTCAGTAAAAGATGTCATTAAGAGCAGTGTATATGAGGCGTTAGGCGGAGGGACAGGAATGACCGCCGGAACGGTAATTTTCATTTTGGCAATGGCCTGTCTGGCCGGCATATATATTTTCTTCGTATATAGGCTGTCGGGCAAGTCGGCTTTTTATTCCAAGGACATCAATATCACAATCTGCGGTATGTCTGTTGTCGTGGCGGCCATTATGGTTGCCATGCAGTCAAACCTATTGGTGTCTTTGGGCATGGTGGGTGCATTGTCCATTGTCAGGTTTCGAAATGCGGTGAAGAATCCGGTAGATCTGCTATATCTGTTCTGGTCCATCAGCGTGGGCATTATAGTAGGGGTAGGATTATATATGCTTGCCGTTGTGCTTTCTGCCGTAATGACAATTCTTCTGTTTCTGCTGGATCTGATTCCCAATGCCAAAGCGCCGGAACTGCTTGTGCTGCGTGGAACTTTTGAGGGGATTGATTTTGCAGGGCTTTATGATGAGGTAAGAAAGCATTGCAAATATTATAAGGAAAAGGCAAGGTCGGTGAGGAACGAGGAAGCGGAAATTATTATAGAAATCCGTACGAAGGAGAAAGATGCGCTGCTGCAGGGACTGAAAAGCCTGGGGGGATTTTCACAGGTAAACTGCATCAGCCATGACGGGGAATGCAGAATATAGGGAATATGGAGGTGCCGATAAAAAGGTCTTATAAAAAAGTGCTTGCATTCATATCAATATTGTGATATAGTAAATGTGAGCTTGAGAGAGCTCAATGTAAAATTCCCCTTTTACATGAAAAGGATGTTTGCTTATGCAAGCATCCTTTTCACATTGTATAAGCATTGTCTGAAAAGCTATGACGGAGATAAAGCAGCCGGAAAATAACAGCCAAACAGATTAGAAGAGACAAGATAAGAATTGTATGATATAATAAACCTGTTCGTGGTTTGTCCTCTGACTTGCCCGTCTGTTGGCTGCGGCGGGGATGTTGGGGACGGACGGTATAGTAAGCAGTGAAAGGCGTGGTAGTTAAGATGAAAAGAGCAGCATTCATGTTTTTACTGACGATGGCAGTGGCATTAGGCGGCTGCGGCAGCAGGGCAGCGGCGGCAGAACGGCCGGCAGTTTCCGCGGATGCGGAAACGGAGAAAAACGATGTCGGAACGGCAAAGGGAGAAGACGGCAGTGAGACGGCAAAGGAAGATACGGCCGGAGAACAAGCGGGGATGATGCCGGAAGGCAAAGAGACGGAGGATAAAGAAGGAGAGACGGAGGATGCCGGCACGGGACGGAAGAGTCCGGACGGGCAAGATGCCGGGGATGCGGCCGGCAGGGATACCGAAGAGGAGAAGAGAGAGCCGCAGCTTGCGGATCATGAAATAACGGTATTCGGGACGGAGGAAGTGATGTATGCTTCCGTTACGGTGAATGTGAGAAAAGGGCCGACTACGGATTTTGAACGGATAGGAGGACTGAAGCGGGGGCAGGAAGCGACCGTGACGGGACAGGCAGATACCGGCTGGTATGAAATTGCCTATGGAGAGGGTAAGGCATATGTAAGCAATAAATATCTCCAGAAAGAGAAGCCGGAAGAGGAAGCCGTGCCGGCGGCGGAAGCGAAAAATGCGGCCGGCGTCATAATGGTAGGCGATTCCAGATGTGTACAGATGCAGCAGAGCGTGGGCGAGAACGGCTGCACATGGATTGCGGAAAGCAGCAAAGGATATAAGTGGCTCAATGAGACGGCAGTGGCAAAGATCGATGCCTGTGTGGGGAACGGCTCCAAGATATTGATCAATCTGGGCGTAAATGACCCGGGGCATCTGAAAGACTATCTCGAATTGGTGAATGCCAAGGCGGCAGAGTGGGTAGAGAAAGGAGCCACGGTATATTATGCGTCCGTCAATCCGGTATGGGACAATCCTTATGTGACAGAGGAGCAGGTGCAGTATTTCAACAGTCAGATGCAGGCCGGTCTGAGCGAAGACGTCCATTGGATAGACAGCCATAGCTACCTGAGCGATGTGGGCTATAAGCTGGTGGACGGGCTTCATTTCAATAAGGAAACTTATCAGAACCTATATGCATATTATATGAGCTGCCTGTGAGCCGTCCCGGCAGATTTGCCTCGGTTAGGCGGCCGACGGCGGCCGCGGGAAAGTCAGATTTTTCCTTGTGCTTGCACGGCTTATCTGCTATAATCTTTTTGGGATGTCTTAGTATTTATAATAGGTTTTGCCATGAACAGACAGCCTGAAAACAGGAAATATTATAAAACAAAAGGAGAGGGAACAATGAAAGGAAATATTGTTGTTGGACAGTCTGGCGGCCCTACAGCCGTAATCAATTCTTCCGTAGCCGGCGTATATGCAGCAGCCAAGAAGCTGGGCGTGAAGAAAGTATATGGCATGGTACATGGTATTCAGGGATTTCTGCAGGACAATCTGTGTGATTTGGACGAGTATCTGGCTGACGAGACAGGGATTGAACTGCTGAAGAGAACCCCTTCTGCTTTTTTAGGCTCCTGCCGTTTTAAGATGCCTAAGATTGAGGGGAACGAAGAAGTATATGAAAAAGTATTTGAAATCATGGAAAAGCACGATATTGAATGTCTGTTCTACGCAGGGGGCAATGATTCCATGGATACCGTAAAAATGCTTTCCGACTATGCGGCGGCACACAATAAGCCGCAGAGGTTCATGGGAGTTCCTAAGACCATTGACAACGATCTTCCGATTACCGATCATTGTCCGGGTTATGGTTCCGCGGCGAAATATATTGCGGCCAGCCTGAAAGAAGTAATCCGTGACAACGAGTCTTTCGGCGTGGAGAAACCTACGGTATGTATCGTTGAGATTATGGGACGTAATGCAGGATGGCTGACCGCGGCAGCGGCTTTGGCAAAAGGAGAAGACTGCAGCGGCGTGGATGCTATTTATCTGCCGGAAAGAACTTTTGACATGGAAGCTTTCATGGCAAAAGTAAAGCATTTGTCGGAGACGAAATCTTCCGTTGTCATTGCGGTTTCCGAGGGCATTAAGATTGCGGACGGACGTTATGTATGCGAATTGGCAAACGAAAATGTGGCTGTGGATGCTTTCGGCCATAAGCAGATGTCCGGTACGGCTGCTTATCTTGCAGCGGAGATTGCAAAAGAAACAGGCCTGAAGACCCGTGCCATTGAGTTTGCTACTCTGCAGCGTGCGGCGACTCATCTTGCTTCCCTGACGGATATCAATGAAGCGTTCCAGGTAGGCCACGATGCAGTGATGGCAGCAGAGGAAGGCAAGACGGGAATGATGATTACGCTGGACAGAAACGGCGATGCGCCTTATCAGTGCGGGACAAGTGCCTATGACATTCATGCCATTGCAAATGTGGAGAGAGCGGTACCTTCCGAGTGGATTACCGAGGACGGATGCGGCCTGAATGAAGGTTATGAAAAATATGCCCGCCCGTTGATTATGGGAGAACTGCAGCCGCTGTTCATAAACGGCCTGCCGAGACATTTGGTAAGGAAATAGCATGAAAAGTGCTTCTGACCGTTTGCAGTAAAGGCTGCTTTGCGGAGAAGTGATTGAAAAGAATAAGAGATGGGGAAGCCTGCCCGGGTACGGTAAGTACTTGGGCAGGCTTTTTGGCCGTATTGCGAGAAAAGTCGGGAAATACAGGCACAAATAAGCTTATCCCCAATATTATAATTGATATACAGCGTTGTCGGAACAGACAGATAAGCGGAAGGTGTGTAGAAAATAATGGCAGAATATGATATCGGGGTAATCGGCGGAGATAAACGCATTGCTTATATGGTTCCTTTTTTCAGGGAAATGGGCTATCGTGTAATTGGTTATAAAATAAGCCTTATCAACGGTAAGGCAGCGGAAACGGACGGCACGGCGGAGTCGCTGAAACAGGCGGTGGAGTCCGCAGAGATCATTGTGGGCGGGATACCTATGGAAAAGAAAGGCATCGTGCATATAAGAGAACTGTCCAGACATCTGCGGAAGCATCATAAAGTATTCGGAGGCATCCTGCCGGAAGCATTCCGCCAGGAGTGCGACGAAAGAGGGATATGTTGTTATGATTATATGAAGGATGAAAGCATTGCCATCTTCAATGCGGTAGCTACCGCCGAAGGGGCAATCCTTGAGGCACTGCTTCATAAAGACACAAACATACACAAAAGCAATACGCTTGTTTTAGGATACGGAAGGTGCGGGACGGTACTGGCGCAGAAGCTGAAGAATCTGTCTGCTTATGTCACCGTCTGCGGCGGCAGCCCAACGGAACTGGCGAAGGCGGAAGCAGTCGGGACAGAGACGCTGCCTCTGTGCAGGCTGGAGGAAAGAGCCGGGGAATATGAGTATATTTACAATACTATTCCGGCTCTTGTGCTGGAAGAAGGAATACTGGGGAAATTACCGCAGGATGCCCTTATTATAGACATCGCGTCAGGAAAAGGCGGCGTGGACTATCAGGCGGCGGAACGGTTGGGGATAAACGCGCTGCACTGTCTGGGCCTGCCCGGAAAGTATGCGGGAAAGATATCGGCTAAAAAACTGACGGAATATGTACGGAATAAGCTTTGACGAGATATAAAACAAAACGGAAGTGCAGCAGAGGCAGAATGAAATGCGGAACGGAATATAGAATAGAAAGGCAGGTTTTCCCATGGAACTGAAAGGTAAGAAAATTGGAATAGCGATGAGCGGTTCCTTCTGCACATTCGATAAAATTTTTAAGGAAATGGAGCATCTGGCGGAAGCCGGGGCTGAGATATATCCGATCTTTTCCGATGCGGCAAAAATGATTAAAAGCCGGTTCGGCACACCGGAGGAATATAGGGAACGGGCGGAAAAGATTGCGGGCAGAACGCCCGTCACAAGCATCGAAGGGGCGGAGCCGATAGGCCCAAAGGGATATTTGGATCTGCTGGCAATTGTTCCCTGCACCGGAAATACGGCGGCAAAGCTGGCGAACGGAATTACGGACAGCCCGGTACTGATGGCGTCCAAGGCTCATCTGAGGAACAATAAACCATTGGTAATCTTTATCTCCACCAATGACGGGCTGGGCATGAACCTGAAAAATATCGGGCTGCTGCTGAATACAAAAAATATTTACTTTGTGCCCTTCGGCCAGGACGACTGGGAAAAAAAGCCGAATTCATTGGTGGCGCATGCGGACCGGCTGCTTCCCACCTTGGAGATGGCATTGGATCATAAGCAGATACAGCCGCTGTTGGAATGTGTATGATGATTGCTTTTCTTAAAAGACATGTCATGGTCCGGCGGAAACTTGCGCAAAATAGAAAGGCACAGGGGGCTGCGCTGAAGGAATCTGCCCATATATTGCGCAAAGAGGGGCATGCAGGCAAAGGGAATGAATTTTGTTTCGGAATGAATAAGGAGGTCGGATTATGTGCGGGATAGCAGGTTTCTTTGATGCAAAAGCAGACTATACGGCGGCCAGGGAGAAATGGCAGGAGGTACTGAGGGAGATGAACCGGAGCCAGAAGCACCGGGGGCCTGACGAAGACGGGATATATCTGCGCAAAAACTGCGGGCTGGCACACGTCAGGCTGTCCATCATTGATCTCTCGGCCGGACAGCAGCCTATGGTACGGCAGTCCGGAGGGCAGGAATGGGCAATTGTCTACAACGGGGAAATTTATAATATGAAGCAGCTTAGGAAGGAACTGCAGGAAGAAGGGATATCGTTTTCCACAAACAGCGATACCGAAGTGATATTGGCAGGCTGCATGGAACACGGAACCGATTTTGTGAAACGGCTGAACGGTATTTTTGCCTTTGCCCTTTGGGACGGTGGGAAGCAGAAGCTGTATCTGTTCCGTGACCGGCTGGGAGTGAAGCCTTGTTTTTATGCAAGACGGGGAAGCGAAGTTATTTTTTCTTCGGAAATCAAAGGAATTCTGCGTTACCCGGGGATGGAAGCGCGGGTGGATAAAGAGGGGCTGTGCGAGGTACTGGGGCTGGGGCCGGCAAAGACATACGGCAAGGGAGTTTTTCAGGGGGTGCAGGAGGTACTGCCGGGATGCTATGCGGAATGTGACGGCGGAGAGGTGAAGGAGCATTGTTATTGGAAGCTGGAGAGCCGCCCTCATGAAGACAGCTGGGAAGAGACGGCGGAGAAGATGCAATATCTGACGGAGGATGCGGTGCGGATGCAGATGCTGTCGGATGTGCCCATCTGCACGTTTCTGTCCGGCGGCGTGGACAGCAGCTTGGTAACGGCTATCTGCAGCAGGGAACTGAAAAAGCAGGGCAAGGTATTGGATACCTATTCCTTTGACTTTAAGGATAACGAAATAAACTTCAAGGCAAATGCATTCCAGCCTTCACAGGATAGGCCCTGGGTGGACCGGGTAAAAGAATATGCGGGGACAAATCATCGTTATCTGGAGTGCAGGAACGAAGAACTGTATGAATATCTGTTCGAAGCGGTGGAAGCCAGGGATCTGCCTTGCATGGCGGATGTGGAGTCTTCCATGCTGTACTTCTGCAGAAAAGTGGCAAAGCGGCATAAGGTCACGCTGACCGGTGAATGTGCGGATGAAATTTTCGGCGGATATCCGTGGTTTCATAAAAAGGAATGCTTTGCGGCGGATACTTTTCCTTGGTCCATGGATTTCGGGCCGCGGACCATGCTGCTGAAAGATGAGGTGGAGCGGGAGCTGCCTTTAGAGGCCTATGCGAAAGAGGCTTATTATAAAACAATAGCGGAGACTCCCGTGCTGGAAGGAGAAAGCCGGGAGGAAAGGCGGCGCAGGGAAATATCCTACCTAAATCTTAGGTGGTTTATGCAGACATTGCTGGATCGGATGGACCGCACCAGTATGCATGTGGGGCTGGAAGCAAGGGTGCCTTTTGCTGACCACCGTATTGTGGAGTATGCCTGGAATGTGCCTTGGGATATGAAATGCCATAAGGGGGTCGTCAAGGGGCTGCTCCGGGCGGCGGGGAAAGAGTATCTGCCGGAGGAGATACTTTACAGAAAGAAAAGCCCGTATCCGAAAACCTACGATCCGGCTTACGAACGGCTGGTCAGGAGGAAGATGCTGGAAGTGACAGAGGACGGCAATGCACCGATAAATGCGCTGATTGACGGAAAGAAGGTAAGGAAATTCATGGAACGGCCTTCGGATTATGCCAGGCCGTTTTACGGGCAGCTGATGGCAGGGCCGCAGCTGCTGGCTTATCTGCTGCAGATCAATGACTGGCTTGGGAAGTATCGGATTCGGTTGGTATAGGCGAAGGAAACGGATACCTTCGAAAAACGCCGGCGCTAAGGCACTGTATTTTAGTGCCTTAGCGCCGCCGCGTTTGCCGCAGAGCGAGAGCGTGTCCGAATAAAAACAGAATTCCTGATGCCGGCTGCGGTTTCAGTGAATGGCATTGTGGGAGACAGGGGCCGTTTCTGCCTGTGAAGTTTTTGGACAGGCATGCGGCATTTGGGGCATGGATTGCGGCAGGTTAGGGATGTGCCGCTTGCCTGCGGAAAAGAGATTTGATATAGTTTAGGGTATCTTGGGAGGACGATTGCGGCGGAAAGGAGGGGAATGTTTGAAGATAGTGATTCGGACTGGGGAAGACGTGGAGGATATGGAGGTAGTCATTGCCTGCCGGGCAATGACTCCGGAACTGGAAAAGGTAATTGCTACGCTGCGGATGCTGGATCGGCAGGTGACGGCCAGAAGGAACGGAGAGATATTTCTGCTGGACGCATCGGATATTTTATATGCGGATACCGTGGACAAGAAAACTTTTGTTTATACATCCGGGCAGGTATTCGAATCGGACTTAAGGCTCGGCGAATTGGAGCACCAGCTGGAGGCCATGGGTTTTCTGCGGGCGGGGAAGTCCTGCATTCTGAATATGAGGCATATCCGTTCCTTGAAGGCGGATTACGACAGGAGGATAAAGGTGACGATGGAAAATGGGGAACAGTTAGTGGTTTCCAGACAGTATGCACAGGAATTGAAAAGGCGATTGGGGGTGAGCTGAAGGATGGAGGAGAGGAGAACCGTATTTGATTATCTGGCACGGGTGTTCGGAATGTTTGGGGGAATGGTGGCGTTGATGTCTGTTTTCTGCCTGCTGTTCGGGGAAAGTGCAAAGGGGATATCGACCATGTTCGCCTTGGGAGGCCAGGGGATTGCCGTCGGCACATTGGGACAGTATTTTCTCGTATCGGTTTTGACGGAACTGCTGCGTATTGCTTTTTTTACGGATATTTTTGTAAAGGATAAGCCGATAGTATTCCGTACGGCAGGGATGGTGGGGTGTGAAATTATCGTTATTGTCTGCTTTATCTGCATGTTCGGATGGTTTCCGGTAAATATGTGGCAGCCTTGGGTGATGTTCTTTCTTTGCTTTCTTTTGTGCTTTGCCGTAAGCACTGCCGTGACGGCATGGAGGGAAAGAGCGGAAAACCGAAGGATGGAGACGGCACTGCAGGAACTGAAGGAGAAAGGGAAAAGGGAAGGGAGAAATAACGGGGAAGCAAAGGGGGAAGCGGATGACGGGAAGGAGGCTGGCGCATGCCGGAAGGATGTATGGAGGTAAGGGAAAAGGATTGGGATATTGTGCTGCAGAATGTTTCTATGCAGTTCGGTGAAAAAAAGGTATTGAAAGAGGTTAGCCTGCATATTGAAAGGGGAGAGATCTTTGGCTTGCTTGGGCCTTCAGGCGCCGGGAAAACCACATTGATCAAGATTCTGACAGGGCAGGCGGCAAGGACGGGAGGAAGCGCATGTCTGTGGGGGAGGGACTGCGGGCAGCTTGGCAGGGAGGCGTATCGGAAAATCGGCATGATGCTGGACAATACAGGGCTGTATGAACGGCTAAGCTGTTATGACAATCTGAAACTGTTTGCGCAGATATACGGGATTCCCATGGAAAAGGCGGAGGATGGGCTGCAGGCGGTAGGGCTTTGGCAGGATAGGAAACAGACAGTGGGGAAGCTTTCCAAAGGGATGCGGGGGCGGCTGGCTCTGGTGCGGGCAGTGATGCATGAGCCGCAGCTTTTGTTCTTGGATGAGCCTACCAGCGGACTGGATCCGGCTACCTCGGTCTGGATCCACAAATTAATCAAAAAGCAGCAGGGACAGGGAACGACCGTATTCCTTACCACCCACAATATGGAAGAGGCGGCAAAACTGTGCAGTCATGTGGCATTATTATCGGATGGAACTATCGTGGAATACGGTAAGCCGGAGGAAATATGCCGGAGACATGACAGGGAACGGCAGATTCGGATATTGCTTAAGGACGGGGAAAGGGTGCTGATGCGCAATGAGAGTACGCAGGCGGAGATGCTGAAGGACTATATGGCCCATGGGATGATAGAGACAATTCACTCCTTGGAGCCGGATTTGGAAACAGTGTTTTTGCAGCTGACAGGAAAGGAATGGAAGTAAGCTGCGGGGTATCTGCAGAAAAAGGAGAGACGGAGATGGGCAATGCAGCGGCAATATTTGATAAACAGAGAAAAGAGGTAGTGAAAAATAAGGAAATATTGATTCAGTTTGTCATGTTCCCGGTATTGGCATTTATTATGGAACATGCGGTAAAGGTTCCGGGTCTGCCGGAGCATTATTTTGTGCGGCTATTTGCTTCCATGTATATCGGGATGGCTCCGCTGACGGTGATGGCGGCTGTCATTTCGGAGGAAAAGGAGAAAAATACCCTTCGGGTACTGATGTTTTCCGGTGTACGGCCGGCAGAATATTTGCTGGGAACAGGGGGCTGCGTCTGGATGATCTGTATGGCAGGGGCATTTGCCCTTTGCCTGACAGGGCAATACAGGGGCATGGCAATGGCAGGCTTTATGGCGGCAATGGGCATGGGAATACTTACCGCTATGATGATCGGCGCAGTGATAGGAATGATCAGCAGGAATCAGATGATGGCGACTTCCATAGGGGTTCCGGTTATGCTGTTATTTGCATTTCTGCCTATGTTGGCACAGTTTAACGAAAAGGTAAAGCTGGTGGCTGCATTTACTTATTCCGGTCAGGTCGGTAATTTATTGGCACAGACGGGAAGCGGCATGGAAGTTTGGAAAAGCATGGCGGTTATTTCCGCAAACATGGCGGCGGCAGTGTTTTTGTTCGGCATGGCATACCGGAAGGGCTGGCCGGGGTAACTGCCCATGGTGAACATGGGGACAGTGGATGCAGTCCGGCAAGAGATCCGGTGTGCCTGTACTGCCGTTTCCGTTAAGGAGTCCATACGGTCCGGCGGCAAAGCCGAACATTGATTTCCGGGAGATAAAACGGAAAAGGGATGCTGGCGGGGAGAAAATTTGTTATAATAGGGACGTGGCGGTATTTTGGCAATGAGCCGGGCAAGGCAGGAAACGGCATGGGCGGTAAAAAAGATTTCTTTTGCGCCATATGCAATGTTAACTCTTAACGGTTCCCTACATATCTTATGAGGGAAGGGTTTTATGCCCTGCCAGGAGATGAAAAAATTGGTGTCGGTATATGCCGGAACCGGAATAGGAGAGGATGTAAAATGAAAGTTTTGTTGGTAAACGGAAGTCCCCATGCAAATGGGAACACTTATATTGCGCTTCATGAAATGGAGAAGATTTTTGTGCAGGAGGGTATTGAGACGGAGATTCTACATATCGGGAACAAAGATATCCGGGGATGCATCGGCTGCCGTTCGTGTAAGGAAAAAGGAAAGTGCGTATTTGACGATATGGTGAATGAGGCCGCGCCGAAGTTTGAAGCGTGTGACGGATTGGTGGTGGGCAGCCCGGTTTACTATGCTTCGGCAAATGCGACTTTGATGGCATTTCTGACCCGGCTGTTTTTCAGTGCTCCGTTTGACAAAACAATGAAAGTGGGAGCCGGGGTGGTGGCTGCCCGCAGGGGCGGCCTGTCTTCTGCCTTTGACGAATTGAATAAGTTCTTTACCATCTGCGGTATGCCGGTGGCATCCGGGCAATATTGGAACAGTATCCACGGCGCAGCGCCTGGCGAGGCGGGGCAGGATGAGGAAGGGCTGCAGATTATGCGGACTTTGGCGAGGAATATGACATTTCTTATGAAGAGCATTGCTCTTGGAAAAGAAGCGTATGGGATTCCCGAAAAAGAGCCGGTGCGGCAGATGAACTTCATACGTTAGAGCGTGTTTGAGGATTGCTTTCTGGCAGATGCGGACGCACGGGAGGGATTTTTTTGCGGAACGGCGGCAGCGGGAGCATCTGTCC
>CAJUIM010000093.1 GCA_910586275.1 uncultured Lachnospiraceae bacterium
ATGCCCCTGCCATGGAGACCAGAGCATGGCCGTGTGGTACGAATGTTCTGTTACATTACCCACCCAGACGGAAAAACATTTGAATGTGACACCCGTTCTATTTTAAAAACTGCAATTCAGGATTCCCAAAATACAGGATTCCAATTCTTCTTTGGCGCTGAACAGGAATTTTACCTGTTTACTCTGGATGATAATGGGAACCCGACCAAAGAGCCTTATGATAACGCAGGATATATGGATATTGCCCCGGAAGACAGAGGCGAAAATATCCGCCGAGAAGTATGTCTGACACTTGAACAGATGGGAATACAGCCTGAAAGTTCTCACCACGAAGAAGGTCCGGGACAAAACGAAATTGATTTTCGCTATTCCGATCCACTGACTGCTGCCGACAATGCCATGACCTTCCAGACCGTTGTGAAAACAATCGCCAGACGTAATGGGCTTTTTGCTGATTTCAGTCCCAAGCCGCTGAATGATAAACCAGGAAACGGATTCCATATCAATATATCTGTAAAATCCTCAGATAATACAGACTATATGGATTATATAATTGCAGGTATTCTGGATAAGGTTTCTGATATGACTGTGTTTTTAAACCCGACAGAAAATTCTTATCAGCGTTTTGGCAGCAATAAAGCTCCAAGATATATCTCCTGGTCCAGCGAGAACCGTTCCCAGCTCGTCAGAGTTCCTGCTGCTGTAGGCAAATACCAACGTGCGGAACTTCGCTCTCCGGATCCATCCGCAAATACTTATCTTGCATTTGCCTTGCTGATTTATGCAATTATGGATGGCATTCAGAATAAACTAGAACTACCAGGTTCCACTGATATGAACCTGTATAAGGCAGATGCAGCTACGCTGGCAAAATTTAAGCAGCTGCCCGGCGATTTTAAATCCGCATGTGATGCAGCCGTAAACAGTAATTTTATAAAAGAACATATACCAGATGCTATCTTAGATATTTATTGCAATAAATAATTTAAACCAACGAAAAAGGAGGAGGTGTAAAATGAGTTTAAGAGAACGTTTTTACAGCATACTCATCGTGTCTGCAACAGATAGTTTCACCTCTGCCTTTGCTGACCTGCTCCCCGAAACAAGCTACTACCCTATCTATAATGTTACAAGTGTCAGTGCTGCCAAACGGACACTTGCCGAAAAAACATTTGATTTTGTTATCATCAACGCCCCTTTGCCTGATGATGTGGGTACTCATTTTGCAATTGACACCTGTACTACCCAACCGTCCGCTGTGTTGCTTTTGGTAAAAAGTGATGTTCATGCCGGTATCCACGATAAGGTTGCTGAGTACGGCGTCTTCACTTTGCCAAAGCCAACCTCAAAACCAACTATGCTGCATGCCCTTAACTGGATGGAAAGCACCAGAGAACGGCTAAGACAATTTGAAAAGAAGTCTCTGTCCATCGAAGAAAAAATGGCTGAAATCCGTCTGGTCAACAAGGCAAAATGGATTTTGATCAGTGAACTCTCCATGAGCGAACCTGATGCTCACCGTTACATAGAAAAACAGGCAATGGATCGCTGCATTGCAAAGCGAACCATTGCCGAAGAAATTATCAAAACTTATACTTAATCCCCTTATCTTAACCTTGCAATGGTGAAACCTCTCCCTTTCTATCTCCATTGCGTTCCACTTGAAGGATACACTCCGTACATAATGGTGTGCATCCTTTTTCATTTATCGACTCTGACCAATTTGTTTCTCTTATTTTATGCTTCTGATACCTGTACTTCAATGCTGGCTGTCTCATCCATCCTCTCTCACGGCTTTCAGCTGCCTTACCGTCTCCTCCGTCAGCGAGTCAAACAAATAGCTCCTTCCGTCCCGCTGCTTTTCCGCATACCCTTTATATAACGCATCTCCCGCCCGCCGCACTTCTTCTTCCAGTTCCCTGGCCGACAGCAGGCCGCATCCCTGCCCGCGGATAATAATCTGCTCCATTGCATCGGAAGTAGCCACTGTCACTTTCGCCCGCCGGCCGTTTTCGTGGGCAAATTTTTCGATATACTGATCGGCGGTTTCTGCTTCTTTCGTATATACCACATGAATATTGTGATAGTCTGACACTTCCGTATCATGGCCCTGTATCCGGTAAGCATCGAATACCACGATCAGGCTGATTCCCCGCACGCCTTGATAATTACATAGAATATCCATCAGTTTTCCTCTGGCCCCGTCCAGATTTACCGCCGCCAGTTCCCTCAGTTCTTCCCAAGCATAAATCACATTGTATCCGTCTACCAACAAATATTCTTCCTGCTTCTCCCTTTTCTTATAGTTCCTTAGCACCGGCTGTGCACTATCGGATTCCGGAGTTTTCTGCCTTCCTGCGGCCAATCCCTTCCGCCTCCTGTTCTCCGTCTTTTTATTCGCATAAAAAGTCTTTTCCAGAATAACGTCTATTTCCTCCGTCCCCAGCCAAAGTCCGCCGTCTCCCTGCTTTTTCTCTTCCCTTCGTTTCTCCCCTCCGCTTCCCGGATCTGCCCCGTCCTCTTTCCCCAGCACGCTTTCCAGGTGCATATAATCTTTCACTCTGTCCCATTCCACCACAAATCCGGCTCCGTGGGCGCAGAAAACCGAACCCGCCGGATTTTCCGTATCCCGATCCGGGTCATAGCCGATGCGTTCCACCGTCTCCGGCTCATTATGGCACGGCTCATAACCGCGGAACGTACAGGACAGCTTCCCTTCTCCCTTTGTATAAGCCGTCACTTCTTTCTGATAATCCTGCACGGAAGCTGCCGGCACCTTCCCGGCCAATACCGATATCCCGCCCTCCGTCCCGGTCAGTTCGAAGCTTCCGGAACGCTTTTCCATGTCCGCCATGGCACGCCCCGTCATATTGGCCGGCACCTCCAGACGAAAATCATAGTAGGGCTCCAACAGCACCGACCGGGCTTCCATCAGCCCCTGCCGCAAAGCCCGGTAAGTAGCCTGCCGGAAGTCTCCGCCTTCCGTATGCTTCGGATGCGCCCGGCCTGCTGCCAGCGTAATCTTCATATCCGTAATGGGTGAGCCGGTAAGTACCCCCTTATGCTCCTTTTCCTCCAGATGGGTCAGCACAAGCCGCTGCCAGTTTCTGTCCAATACGTCCTCACTGCAGTCCGTGCCGAACACAAGCCCGCTGCCGGCCTCCCCCGCCTCCAACAGCAGATGCACCTCCGCATAATGCCGCAAAGGCTCAAAATGCCCCACGCCCTCTGCCCTTCCCGCAATCGTTTCCTTATAGACAATATTCCCGCTGCCGAATCCAACGTCCACGCCGAACCGCTCTTTTATCATGCCTGTCAGCACTTCCGTCTGGACTTCTCCCATAATCTTGACCTGTATTTCTTTCAGATTCTCATCCCACACAATACGCAGCTGGGGTTCCTCTTCCTCCAGCTGCCGCAGTTTGGGCAGGAACAGAGCCGCATCACATCCTTCCGGCAAAATCAGCCGGTAGTTAAGTACCGGCTCCAATACCGGCTGGTAGCTTCCATATTCTGCACCCAGCCCCTCTCCTGCATAAGATTTTGACAGTCCGGTCACCGCACAGATATCCCCGCCCTGCACTTCTTCCTGCGTACCGTACTTTTCTCCCGAATAAATCCGTATCTGACTGACCTTTTCCTCCCACTCCTCTTCCCCTTTCCTTCCGGTCAGCATAGTCCTTGTCCTTAACTTCCCTCCTGTCACCTTTAGGAAAGTCAGACGGTTTCCCTGCGCATCCCTGCCGATCTTATACACTCTGGCGGCAAATGCTTCCCCGTAAACCGGCATATCTGTGAGCCGGCATATTCCCTTAAGAAACTCCTCAACCCCCTTGGATTTCAAAGCAGAACCGAAATAACAGGGGAAAACCTTTCTCTTCGCAATCAGCCGCCGGATTTCCGCTTCCTCCACCTTTCCCGTTTCCAGAAAATAATCCAAGGTTCTCTCGTCCGCCGTGGCCACATCCTCATAAAAAGCATCCGCGCCTTCCTCCGTGAAATCTACGCATTCTCCGTCCAGCCTCTGCCGCAGCTGCGCCATAAGAGCCTCTTGATCGGTTCCCGGCTGGTCCATTTTATTCACGAACAGGAACACAGGAATGGCATACTGTTTCAGCAGACGCCAAAGCGTATGGGTATGCCCCTGCACGCCGTCTGCCCCATTGATGACCAATATGGCATAGTCCAGCACTTGCAGTGTGCGTTCCATCTCCGCGGAAAAATCCACATGGCCCGGTGTGTCCAAAAGTGTCACCTGCGTATCTTCCAGCCGGAACAGAGCCTGTTTGGAGAAAATTGTAATTCCCCGGCTCCGTTCCAAAGCATAAGTATCCAGAAAGGCATTCCCATTGTCCACCCTTCCCATTGTACGGATTGCACCGCTATAATACAGCATGGCTTCCGAAAGCGTTGTCTTTCCCGCGTCCACATGTGCCAATATGCCTATGACCAGCTTTTTCATCACCGCCTAAAACTCCAATCCAGATAATGTACTCTCTCCGTTCCTAAGAAGAGGGAACTCCAAAATCACTTTAAACAAATCACCGTCCAGCCGTATCTCGAAGGTTCCCTTCTGCGCCTCCGTCAGATTCTTTGCAATGGACAGCCCCAGTCCGCTTCCCTCCGTGCTGCGTGCCACATCTCCCCGGATAAACCGTTCCGTCAGTTCCGCCGCATCAATGTTCAGCGGCTGGGCGGAAATATTCTTCACCGAAAATTCCACATAGGGGCAGCCTTCATCATCGGTATGCTCCTTCATATCCACATATACCCTAGTGCCTTCCAAGGCATATTTATATATATTGTTGAACAGATTCTCCATTACACGCCATATCCGCCTGCTGTCCGCCTCTATATACATGCTGCCGTGTTCCGTATTCATTACAGGGGTGAGACGTTTCAATTCAAATTTTTCTGAGAATTCGCCCATTGTCTGATTTACCAATTCCACTAAATTAATCCGTTCCCAATGGAGGGAAATATTCCCGGAGGATATTTTGGATGCTTCCACCAAATCATCCGTCAATTGCTTCAGCCTCTGGGATTTCGTATCCAGCACATCCACATAGCTGCGCACTTTTGCATCCCCGATGTTTTCCCGTTTAATCAGATCCACATAATTAATAATGGAAGTAAGGGGTGTTTTAATGTCATGGGAAACATTTGTAATTAAATCCGCCTTCAGCCGTTCATCCTTCATGCTGGTTTCCACTGCGCTCCGGATGCCGTCGCCGATGCTGTTGACTGCCTGTGCCAGCACCAGATTATCCCCATGAAGGTTGGATTCATCCACCTTATAGTGCAGATCCCCTTCCTTAATTTTCTCAATGCCCTTCACAATCCGCTGCCTGTCCTTTGTGTTCCGGTAAATCAATATTCCAAAAGCGGCATCCAGACATGCTGCCACGGCGATCCCTTTCCACCCTAACAGCACAAGAGTGAGATTGACCAACAGGAAAATAAGATACGGCACCCATGTCTTTATAATCACATTCCCGTTGTCATAAACCTTCCATGCCGTGGTTCTTCCGGTAACCAATATTCTCCGTGTCAGGCTCTCTTTCCAAAGATTATCGGCCTTGAGCCGCCGTACCATGCTGTAATAAAAACAGGTAAACAGCAGTTCGCATGCCAGTACCACGGCACCGCCGGCAAACTTGAACCATGTTTCATAATAATATTCATATGACATGGAGTCAAACACATAAGTAAGGCTGACAATAATGCCGCCCAAAAGCGCTATCATCCCCGCTACCATGCATTCGGTAGGTATATAGTCTATCTTTTTCAGGGCAATTCCCACATTTCCTTCCGAATCCCTATACATTCCTTCCTTCATGGTGAGGTAAACATACAGGCATAGATAAAGCGCAACACAGACTGCCATCCCGCCAATCAGCTGCCAATAATAAGGCACATAATTTTTATAGCCGCTGTATCCCTGCACATAAACATCCTTTGCCGGATAGCCGGTATCCACCCCGATCCATACCTTCGTGCTTTCCGGATAAGCATACTCATAGCTGTTGAATACCTTGCGCACCGTGTCTTCCTCAATCAGCGTGTCCGTGTCGTATATCATATTTTCCGGATCAAAGCAGAGATATCTGCCATATGACTTAAACTGTTCCGCCACCTCTTTTTCCGTAAGGTTCCGTGCCGGCAGATTCGTATATACTTCCGTCCTGTCCCCGATTCTTTTCAGCACATAGAAACGTAGGTTGGAATTGTCCGCATGATAGAACTCCTTATAATGCAGATAGCCCTCATAATTATCGTTCAATGAGGCAGCCGTGTCCGTCACATACTCGCATAAATCATAGTAATCGTCCCATGTCCCCACATACTCTTCAATATTTTTCCCCTCCACGGTCTGATACCGGTTCAGCAGCACCTTGCCGTTCGTCTCTTCCCGCCGGAACTCCCCGCTTTCCATCTGGTTTGCCGATACGCTGTACTCTTCCGTAAATTCCTCTATCTGGGCATTGAAGGGCGTGATAATGCCGCCTTGGAAATTCATGGCCCCATAGTCAATGCTTGTATACTTGCTTGTCCTGCTGAGAAATTCATCGGCCTGTTCCGACGTAAACCAGCGGTTTTCATACTCAAAGCCAAACTGTGCCCATTTAATCAGATCCTCCAGCCGGTATTTTACCGTCAGATACTTCTGCGGGACGCCTGCATAGCGATAATAAAAGGTTGCCACGTCAATTTCCTTATCGCTGTCAAAGTGGCCGGCCGTCTCCATTTGGGAGCGGATCGCTACCATATGAGCCACATCCGCCACCCCTCTTCCGAAAATATAGTTGAACAAAAGAGACTCTTCGTATACCTTTCCCTTTTCCTCGGCCTTCATGCTGTAACTGTAATTACCGTCCACACCTTTTATCATTACGCTGGAACCGGTCAGCACCACCAGAAGAATGACTGCTGCCGTAACAATGAGCACATGCTGCAGCATATGCAATATCTTCCTGATGCCGTTTTCAAGCGGTTTCCCTTTCATCCTGCAAGCCTCCCTATTCCCTGTCCTACTGTTTCTCTACTTTATAGCCGACACCCCAGACCACTTTCAGGTAACGCGGATCCTTCGGGTCTATTTCTATTTTCTCCCGGATATGCCTGATATGAACGGCCACCGTATTGTCCGCCCCGATCGCCTCTTCGTTCCATATGCTCTCGTAAATCTGATCCGTGGAGAAGACCCTTCCTTGATTCTTCACAAGCAGAAGCAGGATATTATACTCAATGGGCGTCAGCTTTACGCTCTCCCCATCCACCGTTACCTCTTTTGTCTCATCGTTCATGCACAGACCGCCCGCCTGAAACAAAGCATTGTTCTCCGTATTCAGGTTCCCCAATGTAGTATACCTGCGTAGGTTGGATTTGACTCTGGCCACCAGTTCCAACGGGTTAAAGGGCTTCGTGACATAATCGTCCGCTCCGATATTCAATCCCAGTATTTTGTCCGTGTCCTCCGACTTTGCCGACAGTATGATAATGGGAATACTGCTGTATTCCCTTATTTTCAGCGTTGCATGGATGCCGTCCAGCCTTGGCATCATAATGTCAAGAATCAGAAGGTGGACTTCCTTCTCTTTCAGCACACGGATTGCCTGCTCCCCGTCGTACGCTTTATAGACCTGATATCCCTCCTGCATCAGGTAGATTTCAATCGCATCCACAATTTCTCTGTCATCGTCACATACAAGCACTGCCGCCATATCCTTTATCCTTTCTCCTGCCCGCCCCAGAACCCACTCGGGCATCTTCGGCTATCGTATAAGAAACGACATTTTCTTTGTCATTTCCTATAACTATATCTGTATATTTTTAAGGGCACTATAGGAAATTAATTAAGATTTTCTTAATACCTTCTTTATGCCAGACCAAGAAAAGCCCCCAGATTCCCTCTCTTTCCCTGGCTTGCCCTGTGGGAAAACAGATAATCCGGGTTGCAGCAAGTACAGATGTCCGTCACATGGATCTTTTCTGCCGGAACGCCCGCCGCCAAGAAAACATAATAATTGGCTTTCCATAAATCCAGCAAATATTTATCCCCTCCTTTCGGAAGAAGGAAATCCTCCCATTCCTCCTGCGGGAACGCCTGCCGGAACTGCTGCGCCACATCGCCGCTTATCTCATAACAGTCCCTGCAGATGGAAGGGCCCACCGCCGCCTCCACGTCTTTGGCCTCCGTCCCAAAGGCTCTTTTCATAGCGTCCAGCGTCCGTGCCCCCATGCGGCCTGCCGTGCCCCTCCATCCCGAGTGGGACAATCCGATTGCCCGGTTTTTCGTATCTACCAGATACAGCGGAACGCAGTCCGCATAAAAAGTAGCCAGGACAATCCCTCTCTCATTGGTAATCAGCCCATCCACATCCGTATAATCTTTCGGCACCGTAACACCCTTTCCCTTATCGCCCTGCGTCACTCTGCGCACATTCACCGTATGAGTCTGATCCGAACAGACAAAATCCTCCACGCCGCAGCCCAATGCCTCTGCCACACGGCGGAAATTCTCATCCACTGCTTCTTTCCTGTCCCCTCTCACATAACTCAGATTCATGGAGGCAAAAATCCCTTGGCTTACGCCGCCTATCCTGGTGGAAAAAAGATGCCGTACCATGCCTGTCTCTTCCAAAGAAGGAAAAGTCAGATACTCCATATCCCCTGAAACATTCCTCTTCAGCGTCTCTGACCCTTTCCCCGTTCCTTTTCTTTTTATCTCCATTTACATCCTTCCTCCGGTTCTTCTTTCTCCGTATATATGATCAAAGGCGTTCTTCAGCCAGACAATTCTTTCCGCCTCACCAATGCCTTCTATTGCCACCACATCATACCGGACTGCACGCCCGTCCCCGATTCCGTGGCAATGACGGTAGTAATCGGCCACCCTGCATATCTTCCTCTGTTTTGCCGCCGTCACGGCCTCCGCCGGATTTCCGCTTATGCCAGAAGCCCTGTATTTTACTTCCGCAAATACAAGATACCCTTCTTCTTCCCCTACCACGTCAATTTCTCCCTGCCGGCAGCGGAAGTTCCTCTCCAGGACAACGAATCCCCGTTCCGTCATATAAGCGCAGGCTCTCTTCTCAAACCTTTCCCCCACTTCCCTCCTATTCATCCCTTCCCTCTTATTCATCTCTTCCCCTCCTCAGAGCCTGTTGAAAACCATTCCCCCCGCAGACTGCCGTTCTGTTTTGTGAGCCGCCTTTTCATCCCTTTGCCGGCTTATTCCGCAGGGAACTGCAAAGATAGTTACG
Source organism: uncultured Lachnospiraceae bacterium (assembly GCA_910586275.1). Classification (GTDB taxonomy): domain Bacteria; phylum Bacillota; class Clostridia; order Lachnospirales; family Lachnospiraceae; genus Kineothrix. The sequence goes on from CAJUIM010000093.1 coordinate 9,267, forward strand.
GACCCTTCCTTACCGGTTCAGTTTGGCACGGATTTTCTCCATCCCGTCTACAAATACGAGAATCTCCGCCACTACCTCATACAGTTCCGGCGGAATCATATCCCCGATTTCCAGACGTGACAGCGTATCCGCCAGCTTATCGTCCCGGTGTACCGGCACATCCACTTCCTTCGCCCGTTCGATAATCCGTTCCGCCAACGCTCCTTTTCCGCTGGCAATTACCCTCGGTGCCTCTTCCGACGGGTCATAGGAAAGGGCGATTGCCTGCTTCGGTTTCTCCGGCCCCTTCGCTTTTTTCCCCTCAAGTGCCCGTCTTGCATATTCCCTCTTTTCCTTCTCATCCATGTCTTATGCCCTCACGTCAAATGAATATTGTGCCAGAAGCGTCGCCTTTCTCTCCTGCGCCGTCAGCGTCTCTATCACATTCGGGCTCCCCTTGATCTCTTCCGACTGAAAAATCTCCGACCGAAAAGAATACCCTCTTTTCTGCAGCCGCTCATCCAGCAAATGGATATGCTCCGCAATGAAATCTATAATGCCGTCGTCCTTTAAATAAAATTTCGTGCTTACATTCATATCCTGCATACGGACATATACATCCATCGGCCCTAAATGCTCCATGTCCAGATGCAAAAGCGCACTTACACTGCCATCCTCTTTCTTTGCGCTTTTCCGGTTCGTATATACATATAAATCGCCATGGGCTTCCCCTCCGCTCATTTTCAGCGGCAATTGCACATATTGGAACATCTGGTTCATCTGGTTCATGAAATCAATATTATTCTGCATGGCAGTCAGGCTTTTGGCCAGCGGGGTGTCCTTTCCTGCCTGATGCAGGCTTTCCATCAGCTGTTCCGTCTGCGACTGCAGCCTGCGGTAAAAAGTTTCCACGTCTTTCTTGCCTGCCACCTGCTCCGGCTTAATCAGCCATTGCTGCTCCATTGCCTTTGCCATCACCTGATTGTATTCCTTGCTTCCGAACAGCTTCATAAGGCCGGCTTGGTCCGCGTTTTTTCCCTGTCCGGAAACCAACTGCTGTATTTCCTTCATCAGCTGCTCCGTTCCGATGCCTCCGGACCTTATCTTGGCAAGCACATTTTCCGGCATGCCTAATTTCCCAAGCATGGCCGCCAGCTGCAGCCTTCCTCCGCCGTTTAACGCCGCTGCCAGTGATTCCCCGGAAGACGGAGCCTGCCCCTTCCCTGTGCCTTCCGTTCCTTCCGCTGCCGCGGCGGCCTGCTCTTTCTCCTGCCCGCCGCCTTCTTTAATGATTCCCGCCAGTTCCCGGTCCATATCCGCCTGCATTTGCTGCCGTACGGTTTCCGCCTCTTCCCCGCCCTGCCGCACCGTGCCCGCAGTCTCCTGCTCTTGCCCTTGCGGCATTCCTTCCGGTTTCTGCATCTGTTCCCCGTTTTCTTCCACAATATCCGCAAATACCATGCCTCCTGCATTTCCGGCCGGCGGCGCAGGCGTCTCCCCTGCAAACAGATTCAGAATCTGTGTATACAATTCCACCGCCATGCTCCCCTGCCCGGAAGCCGCCATGGACTGAAACGCTTTCGGTATATCCATCAAAATATCTGTCACATTGGCCAACAGCTGATGCTTATAGCTTTGGTAATTCTCAAACTGCTGGATATTTTCCGGCGTAACGGGAATATTCAATGCTTTCATAAGCACCACGGTTTCCGGATTTGCCCCAAGATTGCCCGTCACTGCCCGCGCCATATCCATAAGCGCATTTTTGTCAATGGACATCCCCTGCCGCATCATGGCTGACACCATCTGCATCAGTTCCTTTGTGGCCGGCATTTTGGCCGCTTCCAATGCTTTCAGCACATTAGGGTCCTGCGCCATATTTTCAAACAGCGGGCGAAGGGCAATCTGTGCCCCCGAATTATTCTTTACCTCAAACGTCATGCTCTGCCCTACGGAAACCGGAATATCCCGGTCCAGCTTGGCCGTGATCACCACATCTTTATCCACCCTGATCTGCACTTCGTTTCCGTTCTTTCCGATGACCTCCCCATGGATGCTCTGCCCCTGTGCCAGTCCCCTTACTGTCTGCGACGAATTTCCCGATGCCGCATGCCCGCTCACGCTTCCCTTTCCCCCGGAAGTCACTCTGTTTTCCGTATTCTTGCTCCCATATTGGAATAAACCGGCTAGATTCATCCTCACACCTCCCAATCGGCAGCCGCACCACTTTCCGCTGCCCTGCGCCCTTGCTTTTACCCTGTTCCAAGGATTCCCATATTTTTCAGAAAAGACCGTCTATGTATGGGCGTAGGACCGTATTTTTTCAAGGCTTCCAAATGTGCCTGCGCCCCATACCCCTTATGGGAGGCAAATCCATACTCCGGAAAAACCTCATCATACTGCACCATCAGCCTATCCCTTGACACTTTGGCTATTATGCTTGCCGCCGCTATGGAAACGCTTTTTGCATCCCCTTTGATAATGGGGATCTGCCGGATTCCTGCCTGCGGAATCGTCACCGCATCGTTCAGCAGCAGATCCGGCCGCACTTCCAGTTTCCCCACCGCCTGACGCATGGCCTCGTATGTGGCCTGCAATATATTGATCTCGTCAATCCTCTCCGGCCCTACATATCCCAAACCTGTGGCAACTGCCTTTTCCATTATGATATCATATAATTCTTCTCTTCTTTTTTCGGATAATTGCTTGGAATCGTTTAGATATAAAATCTCACAATCCTTGGGCAGAATCACTGCCCCGGCCACCACCGGGCCGGCCAAAGGCCCCCTTCCGGCCTCATCAATGCCGCAAATATAAGCATATCCTTTGTATTCCTCTTCATATCTGCGCATTTCCTTTATGCGCTGCCTTTCTTTTTCCAAGGCTTCCAGTTTCCGGCATGCGCCTTTTACCAGCGACTGTACGCCGCTTCTTGTGTCTTCCCCATATTCCTTTATCAATTCAGGCAGCTTTGCAATATCAGCTGCCTGAAAAACTGCCTTTATGTCTTTTATCTTCTGCCCCATGCTTCCCTGTTTCCCTTCTGTCTTCCCGCCTTACTGGTGCTTCAGTATCCCGAACTTGTTCAAAGGCCAGATTCGTATCCAAGCCCTTCCGATAATATCGTCTCTGGAAACATTTCCTACCACCGGATCCCTGCTGTCCGAACTGTTATTGCGGTTATCGCCCATTACAAAATATTCGTCCTCCCCCAGTGTAATCGGCTCGTATGCCCGCCCTGCATCCGCAATTGTCTCTTTCCCGTAGTCCTCTTCCAAAGCCACATCGTCAATAAAAATCGTTCCCTCCCCGTCAATATAAATCGTCTCTCCGGGCATTCCGATAATCCTCTTGATATAATAGGTATCCTTTTCATATTGGAACGGGAAGACCACAATGTCAAAACGCATAGGATCCCGGAAACGGTATGTCAGCTTATCCACAATCAGGTTATCGGCGTTATTCAGCGTATTTTCCATGGACTGCCCTACCACTTGTGTCCTCTGCCCCACAAAATGTATGACCACATAAGTCAGACATAATACAATCAGCAAATATAAACTCGTGTTCAATATTTCTTTTAAAATTTTTTTCATATTAACCGCCATACCTTTCTGCAGCCCGCGGATCCCCAACAATCTCCCCTACTCCGCAAATTCCAATGTAATCTGCCCCAATTTCCCGTTCCTGAAATCATCAATCACCAAGCCTGCCGCCCGATTCACGTCTATGGTATCTCCTTTTGCATAGCAGCGCCGGCTTCTGCCGATTGCCTCCAATATGCCGAAAGCATCGGTCTGCCCTTGCGTCACCTCACCATACCGCTTTTCCAACAAGCCCGGATACTTTTCCTGCAAAAACCCGATCATCCCCAGTGCCATGTCCTCCATGGAAAGAATTTCGTCATTGATGGAGCCGATCCATGCCAGCCGCATCCCTATGGCCTGATCCTCGAACCTAGGCCAAAGGATGCCCGGCGTATCCAGAAGTTCCAGTCCCTTGTTCAGCCGTATCCATTGTTTGCCTTTCGTCACTCCGGGGCGGTTGCCGGTCTTCGTGCATGCCTTCCCTGCAAAAGAATTAATGAAAGTGGATTTGCCCACATTCGGAATCCCCACTACCATTGCCCGCACCGGGCGGTTCAGAATCCCTCTTTTCCTATCCCTTTCCGTCTTTTCCTTACAGGCCTCCTGCACTGCGCCTTGTATGGACTTCACCCCGGCACCGCTGCGGGAATTCACTTCCACCACCTGAAACCCTTTCCTTTTAAAATATTCCGCCCACTTCTTATTATGCCGCGGATCCGCCAAATCTGCCTTATTTAAAAGTATGATTCTGAATTTATTTTTAGAAAGTTCATCGATATCCGGATTCCGGCTGCCTAAAGGCATCCTTGCGTCCACCAGTTCTATCATCAAATCTATGAGTTTTATATTTTCCTGCATCATACGCTTTGCTTTTGCCATATGACCGGGATACCATTGATAATTCATCTTCTCTCCTGTTCCTCTCCATTTTAATCTTGATTACTTTAATCTTGGCTGATTTCACCTTGCCTATTCCGGAACATATATGAAAGCTGCTGTTCGTCCCATAAGCATCGCAATTTCTTCATTCCATTTTCTTTATTCTATCATCCCCATGCCGTTCTTTCCTTTCAGGCAAAACCAAGCCTTCCCGTAAATCGTATTCTTCTTTATGGGGCCGATATTTCCGGAGCGGCTGTCCTCGCTGGCATTCCGGTTATCGCCCAGCACAAAATATTCGTCTTCTCCCAATAGGATTTCATTTTCCGCAATCCCGCCGTCTTCCATTTTATCATAATATTCTTCCCCCTCCGGCACCCCGTCCACATAGAGCACCCCATCCACAATCTGTACCGTCTCTCCCGGCACCGCCACTACCCGCTTCACATAATAATGGGCATTGGGATTTCCGCCGGGAAGAAATACAATCACATCGTATTTCTTAGGCCTGGACAGTTTATAAATAAAACGGTTTATCAAGATCTCATCCCCATTGAACAACGTGGGCTCCATGGACACACCGACGGTATTTGTCCGCATTCCCATGCTGAATGTGAGAACCGCCGCCAAAAACATGGCCGCAAAAGTTCCGAACACCATGCCGAATATTTCCCGCAGCACATGGGCATTCACCTTTTTCTTTTTTTCTATGAAGCTTAATCCCTTCTCTTTTTTTCTCATCTGCTTTCATCCCACCATAAGACAGTATACTATAAAAAACAATAAAGAGCAATTACACAACGGTAACTGCCCTCCTATTGCTCTTTTTACTTTTCTTTTACTTTCGCTCTCTTACCTACACGATCTCTCAGGTAGTACAGTTTCGCTCTTCTTACTTTACCTCTTCTGACAACTTCCACCTTTTCCACATTCGGGGAATGCAGCGGCCATGTTTTCTCCACGCCGATTCCGTTGGAAGTCTTCCTGACTGTAAAAGTGGCCCTATTGCCGCCGCCCTGTTTCTTCAGGACAGTACCCTCAAATACCTGAATTCTCTCGTGGTTTCCTTCCCGGATCTTACCGTATACCTTGACGGTATCGCCTACGCAGAACTCCGGTACGCTTTCTTTCAGCTGCGCTGCTTCGATTTCCCTGATAATTTCGTTCATATGTGCCTCCTTAATATTCAGATGTTCTTAATACCTATTTAACGGCAGATGCTTATAAATATCCGTAACAGAGGACCATCCCTTTTTCGCAACATGGATACTTTAACATATGAGGAAGGAAAATGCAAGGGGTTTTTGCGGATTTTCACGGCAAACGGTAACAGTTCAGCCTGAATGTAATGTTGGGAGGCGGACGCCCGTGCGCGAGTTT
>CAJUIM010000094.1 GCA_910586275.1 uncultured Lachnospiraceae bacterium
CAATCTATGTTGAAAAATTAGAAAACGGTATCTTGATTGTGAAAAATGTTCCATGCAAAAAATGTTCCCAATGCGGTGAGGAATTTTTTTCAATGGCAATTATGAAAGAAATTGAAAGATTAAGCAAACAAGCAGGAAAAATTATCAGTGAAGTTATGATTATTGATTACAGATTCATTCCCTCTTGATTATATTTTGTATTGGCTCCATCCGCTGTGTCAAAGGGAGCAAATTCTTTCTGCCCCTCCGGTCTTTCAAAGAATTTCTGAATTTCCGGAAGCAGACAGCGGGCAAGGGCTTCTATTTCATGTTGGGGAATATTTGTGTCCGGTTGCTTTTTGCCATATATCACCTTTCCTTTGTGTGTTGCTGTTGCCGCTTTACTTCCGCTGTCCGGCGGATAAGGGCGTTTGCCTCAAGCAGAAAAAGGCCGCCCGCCCCGTATATCCATAAGGTCGGAAATCAAACCGAAAAACTCTCAATTTCCACGTTCTCGGAATTGTGGTAAAATAAAAGAAATAAATACGAAATGAAAAGTTGAAAAGAGGTGAGAAAATGGAGCGAATTATAGATAAGCCCTATTTTACTTATTCTGTTTATACAGCTTTATCATCAGGATTAAATGTAAAATGTCCCAAGTGTCATGGATTTGGTATTGTAACAGCAAATGACAATACAGCTTTTTTCAAGTGCACAAATTGCAGGCATACAGAAGAAAAAGACCGTACAATTTATCGTTATGATGTGCATAATCAATGTAAATGCTGTGGACGGTATTATCGAGTGAATATTCAAGATGAGGACAAACAGCATTTTCAAGTTCTCCATGTTGCTTGCCCATTTTGTAAAACTATAATGTCAGGAAAAGTCCATAAAACAGCAGAAGTATTTTCTTATACTGGCGACATAGAGAACGGCAAGGAACCGTATTTGGGTTTGGAGTTGTGGTTTTTGACATTTCTCCATAACAAGCCAGTTTGGGCTCTAAATCGAGAACATTTAGCCTATCTAATTGACTACCTCAGTGCTGACCTGCGTGAAAAGCCGTTCAGTATCCCAAAGAAAACACAAGCAGACCATCTTCCTACTTTTATGAAAACAGCAAAAAACAGGGAACGTATCGTCAAGATTCTAAAAGATATGCAGAAAAAATAGCAGAAGGGAGGGAAAGCATGGAACTATCCATACAAGAACGATTGAAAGACCTGCGTGTGGAGCATTGGCTGATGCCAGAGCAGCTTGAGGAGCAGGTAAATCTCTCCAAGACTGCACTGAGCAGTTATGAAGCAAAGGACTTCAAGGACATCAGCCACTATGCCATTATCAAGCCGGCGAAGTTTTACGGCGTGACTGCTGACTATCTGCCGGAACTGTCCGAAGAAGAAAAGAAGTAGATGAAAAAGATTGCACAGAAGTCGGACTTGCTGAAATATCCGAACCCACAGCGGGGGCGGAAATAGAAAAAGAACAAATAAAAATTTATAGAAATAAGAAAAACGAGGACGAAAAAGATGAAACGAATACTTGTGACTGGTGGAACTGTATTTGCAAGTAGATATATTGCGGAATATTATGTAAAAAACGGATACGAAGTATATGTTCTTAATAGAAATACAAAAGAACAATCTAAGGGAGTAAAACTTATTCAAGCAGATAGACACAATATAGGAAAGGTACTTCAAAATATTCATTTTGACATTGTTATAGATAACGCATATACTTCATATGATGTTTCATTATTGCTTAATGCTTTAAATGATTACGATGATTATATCTTTATTAGCTCAAGTGCAGTTTATTCAGAGTGTTCCCCACAACCATTCGAAGAAAATACACCATTAAATGTAAATAAATTTTGGGGTAAATATGGAATGGATAAAATTGAAGCTGAAAAAACTTTATTAGAAAGAAAACCTAATGCTTATATTCTTAGACCACCTTATTTATATGGGCAAATGAATAATATATATCGTGAAGCATTCGTTTTTGATTGTGCCTTAGCAGATAGAAAATTTTATTTACCAAAAGATGGAGAAATGAAATTGCAGTTTTTTCACATCCATGATTTGTGTAGGTTCATTGACATACTTGTAAAAAACAAACCGAAACAACATATTTTCAATGTTGGAAATAAAGAAGTTGTATCTATTCGTGAATGGGTTGAACTCTGTTATCATATAGTGGGGAAAACAGTGGAATTTATAAATGTGTATGAAAATGTTGAACAAAGAAATTATTTTAGTTTTTATGATTATGAATATTATCTTGATGTTTCTAAACAGTATAGTTTAATGAAGGAAGTAAAACCGTTAAGTGAAGGATTAAAAGAGTCATTTGAATGGTATCAGCATAATATAGATAAAGTGAATAAAAAGCCTTTTTTTAAATACATTGATAATAATATGGTTTAAAAAATTCCGGTTTATCGGAGAGATACCACAGCCAGCCGAGCCAGTCAACGGTCAAGATGAACGGCGCAAATGCGCCGCCGTTGACAGTCCCGCCCGTTTTTGCTGACAGGCAATAGCATGTCCGAACAAAAACATAATTCTATTCGTAACTTTTCCGGCATTCCTCTATAAGAAAGGATAATTTCTCCAACCTTTCTTCTGCGCAGATTTCTTCATATTTACAGCAGCATATTTCAAAAAGACACCCCTCCCTCGAACATACCTTCACCTTAAAGCATCTTATCCACTGCATAAAACGTACAATATTGTAAAAAACAATCAACGGAACCATTGAAGCAAGCAAAATACCTATCGTATAATCAAAAAGCATTCCCAGCATATCTTATCCCCCTTTACTTTCCATCTTAATGGCATCCCAATCCGATACTCCAAAAAGAAATTGTTACTTTGCCTTATAAACACTTTAACACAAAATTTTCTTCTCCACAAGAATAATTTGTTAGTTATCACCTCACATACTTTTGAATAAGTTAACGTTACAATTTTATAAGGTAATGGTCAATACGCGGAGCAGTAATAGAACAGTTACAATTTGATCATAATATAAACACAATACAGCAGAATATTGGAAATTTAAGCAGAGAAAAATTTGCCCCGTACCGGATGTCTCAACTCCATTAGGTGATAACTTGTATGCATAACAGGATGGAACAAATACAATTTGACGAAAATATTTATAACACAATACGACAGAATATCAGGAAATACCGTAAAGAAAAAGGAATGACTTCAGCCCAGCTTGCAGAAATGGTTGACCTTTCCCATGATTTTATAAGACAGATAGAAAGCGAAAAAGTCGGGTACAATTTCTCCGTTGAAACTTTTTATAAGATCTCTGTTGCGTTAGACGTAAGTTTAGATAAATTAATAGAAAAGCAGCAGACAGACACTTGATACGGATAATTCGGACAGCCATTTCTTTTTATCCGCATTATCCATATCTCCATATACTATATAACGTCCAAACCCATTCTGCATATGAATCAAAACGAGTTTGGCGTCTATTCATTCTTTATCACTCAGCACATTCAGGTACTTCTCTGCAAGTATCTTGGGAATTTTTCCATTCCCGGCCAAAATATCCGACATATAGCCGGTTCCTGCCTCTTTCCCTGCATAATCCAACACCAGCCCTCCTGCCTCCCTCACCAGCAGCATGCCTGCCGCAAAATCCCACAGCTTCAATCCCCGCTCAAAATACCCTTCGATCCTGCCGCACGCCACATTGGCCAAATCCAAGGCCGCCGAACCGGTTCTCCGGAAATCCTGGCAATCCATGAAAACAGACAGAAACACGGGAAAATTTTCCGCTGCCATTTCTTTATAATACGGGGAAGTGCCGATGGAAATAAGGCTCTCTCCCATTGTTTCCGCACTGCTGACCCGAATAGGCTTTCCGTTTAAATAAGAGCCCTTCCCCTCTTCGGCCCAAAACATTTCATTGGCATAGGGATTATAAACTATCCCCATAACAGTCTTACGGTTGTCCATCAGAGCCAACGAAACTGCACTGTTCCTATAATCATGAATCAAGTTGGTCGTCCCGTCCACCGGGTCCAATACCCATACCAAACCATCCCTGTCAATCTCATCGTTGCATTTCTCCTCCCCCATGAACTGCACTGCCGGATATGCTTCCTGAAGCCTTTCATAAATGAACCGCTGCACCGCAACATCCACTTCCGTCACATAATCCGCTATGCCTTTTTCTTTCGTATGCCTTGCCGCCTCCCTATCCTGAAAAAGCTTCCCGGACTCCGATATGATTTCTTTCACTTTATCAATCTCTATTTCACACTGCCTCAACCTTAAGTTCCCTCCCTTCTTCCGATTAGCTGCATCTTACCATTGGCCGGCTGATACTCTTCCTTCACGCTCCGGATATCCCCTTACTTCTCGTTATCCGGCCGCCCCGCATTCAAATCCGTGTAACAGTCCAACAGCCCCACCGTCTCATTTGCCGGCCTGCCATACATATTGCAGCATTTATGGGAAACTTCCGCTCCTTTGTCACTGCCTTCCTCCATTTCCACACTCATCCGTACCACTCCCATCTGCGTTTCCCCATCCAGATGCCTTAAGATATCCTCAATTAAACGTTCATCGTCCATATCCATATTCCCTCCTGCCGCCCGGCATATCATTGCCTATCCCCCTTGAGACAAAGATTCTCTTCAAACCGTCTTACAAATCCAGCGAAAGCCCGTCAAAAAAATCCCTGTGTTCCATCCGCTCCGCCTTATATCGAATAAGAAAGGCCTTCATTTCCGCATACTCTCCCGGCATATCCGCCAAAAGCGAATCAAAGTTATCCTCTGTCACGCCTCCTATTTCCGCAAATTTCTGGAAATATTCCTGTTTATGTCCGTATTCCTTCAGAAGAACTTCCCAGCTTTCCTCCGATTCACACCCTTTTGTATGCGACACAAGATAAGCCTTCAGTTTTTCTTCCGCACTTGCCGACAGCCCGATGGGATTCATCAGCCGGAGCAGTGCCAGACGCACCTTCCCCTTACGCTTGTTCTTTATGAATTCCTCCAAGCTGCTGCCATAGTCCTCCTCCCCGCAGAGAATCATTTTCGTATACCCTTCCCCGTCCCCCTCATCCATTACCGCATTCATTTTCGCATCCCATTTCCGTATCCACTCCTGCGAGCCGGCCTCCAGCGGATTCATCAAATATTCCGTATCCAGCAGCCCTGCACCGGCCGCCAGCAATGCTGCTTCCTGGCTTTCGGCATCCCTTTCATTTCCCGCCTTTTTGCCAATATTCTCTTCGCCCTCCCCCGGCTCATACGCAAAAATCCGCCTCACATTGGGACATTCCATAAAGATCCTGCTCCCAAGCTTCATTTCCTTTTTGGGGAGCCATACGTTCTCCAAATTCGTGCAGTAGGCAAATGCCCAGTCCCCGATTTCCTCCGTTGTGCCGGGCAGTACTACCTTCCGCAGCTGCTTCCGGCTAAGAAACGTCTTTTTGGAAATAGCCTTTACGCAAAGCCCTTCTATTTGCTCGGGCACCCGTACTTCCGTATCCGTGCCGCTATAGTCCGTGAGCCTTACCCATTTTTCTTCCGCTGCGCCTTCTATGACATACGCCATGATACCATCCGATGTTTTCACTGTCCCTTTTCGTCCATCCATATTCCTTACTGCTCCAATTTTATCCTGCCCGCTCTACAATGCCAGCTTTTCAATCTCCCGCATCAAGTTCTCCTGCCGTTCGGAAAGCCGGAGCGATTCATTGTGCCTTTGATAATCTTCACAGCCAAACATAGCAATAAAACGCGCTCCTGCCGTATTCACCGTAAGTTCCGTCACCAGAATAAGCATCTCATTCCCTTCTTCGAAAGCTTCCTCCACAAACGCAAACAGCCCATGCAGCCTAGCTTTCGTCACCGCCGTCTCTGTCTTCATTTCAGAGACTTCCGACTCGAACTTTTTCTTCACTTCCCCGAAAGCTTCCGCTGCTGTTGCCGCATCCCCCGCATACAGCCCTTTTCTTGCCTGTTCCAGAAAAGATATCACGCGCCTATGCTTCCGCCAGTCACTGTCCGACAGCGCATTGGCCTTTCTCAGAGATTCGGCTGCCTTCCTTTTGCCTTCCGCCTGCCGCTCCATGGCATCGGCTACAACAGCCATATCTCCCCCTTTCTCCGCCAGGCTGCGCAATGCTTTCAGCGGAACCATCAAGTCATTCAGGTAATCTGCTTTCTCCGTCCTGTCCCTGATTTCCCCCAATATCTTATCCATCAGCATGCTAAGCAGAGACAGCCGTTCGTCAAAAGAAGCAGCCCGCGCACGCACCAATGCTTCCTCCGGCACGGCTCCTTCCAAAATTTCTTCCACATGATAATTCTTCTTGTATTTATTATACAAATCGTAATATGCCGTAAATTCCTTTACAATCCGTTCATTCCTCAGATATTGCCCCACCAGCGTCTCGTCCACTGCCAATCCTTCCTCCTCATAGAGAGAAAGAATCTGAGACAAATCCTCCCATCCTCTTGCCGTCACATAGGAACGCCCTTTCACGGTAGTCTCTATCTTGTAAAAGTGCTCTTTTTTCAATTCCAAGTAACTGGTAATCACATTATGGATGCCCTGATTTCCCGCATATTCCTTCCAAACACCGTAATCCGCTTCCACTTCCAGCACTTTCAGCCGGTCCATAGTCACCACGTCAAAATCCCGCACCGATTTATTGTATTCCGGCGGATTCCCGGCAGTCACAATCACCCATCCTTCCGGCACTTTATGTCTGCCAAACACTTTGTACTGCAGAAACTGCAGCATGGAAGGAGCCAGCGTCTCTGACACACAATTGATCTCATCCAGAAATAAAATCCCTTCCTGTATGCCGCTCTCCCGCATCACATCGTATATGGAAGCGATAATTTCACTCATGGTATACTCCGATACCTGATATGTCATTCCTCCAAATTCCTTTTCCTCTATGAAAGGCAGCCCCAATGCCGACTGCCGGGTATGGTGGGTCATGGAATAGGACACCAAGGCAATGCCCAATTCCTGCGCTATCTGTTCCATAATCGCCGTCTTTCCCACTCCCGGTGCCCCCAGCAGAAAAACAGGCCGTTGACGCACTACCGGAATTCTATATTCCCCATAACTGTCCTTTTTCAAGTATAAGTCTACCGTATTCCTGATATATTCCTTTGCTTGCTTAATATTCATTTTCTTCTCCTGCCTGCCCTTTATTCTTCGATGTCTTCCTCTCCCAGCACTATCCCGATTGCCCAAGGCGGAAGTTCCGGCCGCTCCTCATTTTCATCCAAAAATACAAAAATCGTGTCATATCCGGGCATCTGTGCCGGATATATCCCATAACCGTCCGTAAAATAAATCAGCCCTTTCAGATTCTCAAATTCCCCTTCCGCTGTCAGCCGGTCCACATATTCAAATACCGGACGGAAATCCGTGGAGCCAAACCCTTTCAGCTTCCCTTCCTTCATAAAAGCCTCAAAGTCCTCCTCCCCGGTAATCTTCGTATCGCTCTGCACCTCACTGTCGCACTGGACAATATGCACGTTAATTTTCCTGAAAAAGTTTTCCGTCCCCTTCAGTATGGAGTAAGTCTTCCTCACAAACTGCCGGACAATCTCTCCCCTGCAGGATGCCGAAGTATCAATGGCAATGACAAACTCCCTCACCTTCTTCGTATCCTTATACTCCAGCGGTTCCACCAACGGCATATTCCCGTATTCCGAAAGCCCGTAAGTATAATAAATATAATCAAATTCATCGTCATTGACCTGAACATCTTCCCCTGTCACCGTAAACTTCTGCAGAATCTGCGCATAATCATATCTGTCCTTGGTGGCTTCCGCCAGATTCTTTTCCAGGCTCTCCGAATTATTCTTATCCTTGGAAAAAGACTTTAAGTCCGCTTTAATCCGTTCACTGATTTTCTTCCACTGCTCCTCCGTAACCTCCATCCGTTCCTGCCTGCGCCAGTATATATGGGCATCCCGGCAAAACAGCCTATGCCATTGCTCCCTTTCCCCGGCAGAAATCGGATTGTTTTTCAGATACCGGTAAATCCGCTCTGCCGTCAGCATCCCGGCATCCTCCTTTAGGTAGTGCAGTTTATTGCGTGCCTCCGCATCTGTCTCAAGAACCGCCATATGCAGCCCTAATTCCAAAATCACATTCTCCACTGCCGCGTCTGCTGCCAAATCCCATATATCCTGTTCCTTTTCCCCATATGCAAAACTATGGTAAAATACACAGTGAAACAACATATGCAAGTATATCCTGACCGGGTAGTCCTCTTCCTCTTGATACCGTTTCAACAGCCAGACAGGATCGTATAACAGCATTTCCCCATCCGTTGCGGTCCCTTCCATCCCAAGCCGGGGTTCCGGCCGCATCTTGGACAATGCGGCATCCAAAAAACGCATATTCACCACAATATTATCCCTTGCCAGCTGCATAACCTGTCCCGCCAGCCTTACTGCCTGCTCCATGCGCAGGGCATCCTCCGCAGCATGCCCCTTCTTCACTGTCTCCTGTCCCACAGACATCCGTTCCCGCCTTTCCTGTCCATTGTCCTTATTATATTCTTTTTCAGATTTAAATGCCCCTTTTTCTTTATTCCATATATTATCATATGATAAATATAGACTCAATACATTGTCGATACGTTATTTTAGTTTTTATACGAATGATGGGCAGCCAAAAAGATCATACAAAAATAAGCAGATACTGTATTTCGGCCACTACAGTATCTGCCTATCCGATTCCATATGATATGATTAAGTTAAGCGGATGCCTTTACCTCCGTTTTATGCCCTACCCATTCACGCCATACGAAAATAGTCAGAAAGACAACCGCACAGACAATTCCTACCGGATAAGCAATTGCAGTAGGCAGGTTCAGGCATTCCGAAGCCTGGAAGAAATATGTAATCGACACAGCAGACATAAATGTAGCCGGCAGAGCTGCCATATAGCATGCAATCGGCGGGAACCCATTCCGATGCAGATAAACGGCTCCTGCCCATAATACCATCATTGCCAATGTCTGATTGGACCAAGAAAAATATTTCCAAAGCACGGCAAAATTGCCCCACTGAGTCAGCAATGCACCCGCCCCCAAGATCGGAACCGTCAGCATTGCCCTCTTCTTAATATCGTTCTGGTCAATATGCAGCCAATCCGCTACTGTCAGACGCGCCGAGCGGAACGCCGTATCTCCCGAAGTGATGGGACAGGCAATTACCCCCAGCATAGCCAGTATGCCGCCAATGGTACCCATCATTTTCGTACAGATTTCATAAACCACATTGGCCGAACCGTCCGCCAATGCCGTATTCAGGTTGCCTACCGTACCGTAGAACGTAACTCCTGCAGCAGCCCAGATCAAAGCAATAATGCCCTCGGTAACCATTGCGCCGTAAAAGACCGTGCGCCCTTCCCGTTCCGAAGTCATGCATCGTGCCACCATAGGAGACTGCGTCGCATGGAACCCGGAAATTGCACCGCATGCCACTGTCACAAACATCTGTGCCCAAATCGGAACGCCGCCGGGATGCCCCATGCCTTCCACTCCTATATATTCCCACATTTCCGGCATAGCCGCACGGTAATCCCCGTTGAACAGCATCACTGCCATCAGGCCGATGGCCATGACGATCAGACACCCGCCGAAAATCGGGTACAGTTTTCCAATCAGCTTATCAATCGGAAGGAATGTTGCCACCAGATAATATATCATAACCACCACCAGCCAGAATGTGGCGTTCATCCAGCCGGGCGTCAGTTTTGCAAGCAGAGCCGCCGGATTCTTGGCAAAATTCACACCGACTAAAATCAACAGCACTACGGAAAATATACGCATAACAAAAAGCATGAATTTCCCCAAGTAAATACCCACTATCTCCGAAATGGATGCACCGTCATGCCGTTCGCTCATCATTCCGGACAGGAAATCATGTACGCCTCCCCCCAGAATCGTCCCGAACACAATCCACAAATAGACCCTGGGCCCCCAGCATGCGCCGGACAAAGCACCGAAAATCGGCCCCAGTCCCGCTATGTTCAGCAGCTGCACCAAAAACAGACGCCATGTTTTCATCGGTGCGTAATCCACCCCATCCGGATGGGCTACCGCCGGTGTTTTCCGCCCGTCTATGCAGAATACCCTTTCCACCAGTTTGCCATACAATGCAAAACCTACGATAAGTATGACAAATGAAACTAAAAACGTAACCATAATACTATGCCCCCTCTTCCGGGAATTCTTTCCGAAAATTCCCTTTTTTTGTTTATTATACCACTTTTTTTATCTATAACAAGATGATTTCCGGTAATTTTTCATAAAGATTGACCATAATGATTACGTTATGTCCGGCAGCCATGCCGCGGCAGCCTTATAGGCATATGCAGTCTATCCAATGGGCACTAGGTAAAGGTTTTCTTCCGTAAACGCTCCACGGCCATCCGGCCAAGATTTTATAAACAGCAGGCTTTCCACCTGTTCCACATCAATCACCCGGTTTGTTGACAAAGTCACCGTATAGGTTCCCAAATCATCTTCTTCATACCCCATGCTCCCTCCCTCCATCAGATAAGGATATAAAGTACCGTCTTTCAGCTTTACCCCTGCCAACATCGGCGGTTCTGCAAATGTCCGGGCAGTGAAAACTTCCCCGTCCTGGTTTATCCCCTCTTCTGTCACTTCCTTCATCGGAAAATCATATTCCACATAGATGGAAATCGGTGATAGTTCCGCCCGCGTAACGGTTGCCCCGGTATCCCCTAAGGATGCCTGCAGCGTATATATTTCCGTACTGTCCTTTCCCTGTAAATTCCAATCAAAACTCCATGTATCCTCTACCAATGTATCTAAATATTCCGCTTTCGCAACCGTCCCTAAGTTCACCAACTCTACATGAATGTTCTTGTCGATGAATCCCCCCTTGTCATGACATGATAAAGTAATGGCATACTCCATGCTGCCGTCATCTCTGACAAATTTTTCTATCCTCTCATCACTTTCGAAATCAATAGGCGTTCCGTCCGCATAAGCAGGCCGGCCGTCCTGCCCCACAATCAGCCCGTCATAAAAACCGGCCGTCCAGTTAAAGTCATCCGTCCCGTCCACGCTTATATTGATTCTCTCAAATGCCGGTTCCGCCCCGTCAGGCAGGCTTGCTCCCTCTATGCGGAAAACAATATGGGAAAAATAATGGTCCGTAATGCTCTGCTCGGCAATTATGGAAACCCCTTGCTTCGTACATTCCTGCATGGCAAATGCCACCGCATGCTCCTCCTCCAACTGTATTTTCTGCTCTTCCGTCACCTGCATCCCTTCCTCCATACTCCTGCTCCAACGGAAATATGACGCTGCCGCGGTAATGCCCGCACAGGCAAATGTAACCGCTGTCAAAACAACCGCCGCCCTTTTCAAGAACAGGCCCGGCTTCCTGTCAGAGCCTCTCTTTCTGCCGACCCGTTCCCCTTCGCTGTTTCTTTCGGTACGGTCTTCTTGTCTCTCCCGTCTGCCGTCGGCTCTCACTTCCGTATCTTTCCCATACCTCTCTCTTTCTCCGCCTTGTCCCTTGTGCATTGCCCTGATTCTGTCAAAAGCGTCTTCCGCCCTATCCTGCACGATTTCCGGAATTTCCACATCCATTTTTAATGTCTTGATTATTTCCTGCTTTTCCATACTAATTTCCATGCTCCTTTCCAAGCCTGCGGATTTATGCCTTTCCGCATAAATCTGCCATTGAACGAATATCGTTTTCTGACTTCACTCTGCCAAGTTATGCAAATTCCCTTGCCAGCCGCTGCCTTCCACGCGCCAGTCTGGTCCGTACCGTACTTTCCGGCATGGACAGAATGTCTCCGATTTCCCCGGTCTTAAATCCTTCCACATAATACAGCAGCATTATAAGCCGATATTTCTCATCCAAAGATTCCAACGCTTCTTCCCATTCCACATTTTCATATTTCCTGTCATAAGAAAGCTGCTCCGGAATCTCCTCCACCAACATTATGTTCCGCTGCTTCCTTAAAATATCATTGCATTTATTAATCAGTATCCGTGTCATCCAAGTCCTAAAATAATCCTCTTCTTTCAGCTGCCATATTTTCTCCCAGCAAGCCAATATAGTTTCCGAAATTGCATCTGCCACATCTTCATCGTTATACAGGACAGACCTTGCGGCTTTATACATATTCTGCATCTGTGACTGCATCAATTCCGTAAAAGCATCCGGATCGCCCTGCTTTGCCTTTCTCACTAAACTGTTCATACTCTAACCTCCATGCTGCCGGCAGCCAATTATGGCTGCTTACTTCTTTTTTCTGTATATACAGGAACTTTTTATCTTTCTATTCATTAGACGGCCGCCGCCGCAGTTATGTCCCGTCTTTCCGAAAAAAATCCGAGAAGAAAATAAAGAAAGAAAGCCCCGCTTGCGCGGAGCCTTCTTTCTTTATTTTCTTATGAGGGGGGAGATAGTGAGTTTTAAATAGTTATTCATCAACTATCTGTAATACATAATAAAAGATAAATGTGTCCTCCCTGTGACTTTTTTTGAAAAATGTTATAAATTTTCAGAACCATTCCTAAACTAAATCTAAAAAAAATTTAACATTTGGGAGAACCGTTCCTTTGCCTGCTCCAGAACGTGTTTATGCCGCAATGGCAAAGCGGGCACTCCGCTTATACATCCCCGTCGCCTTCGCTTGCCGCCACAGCCGACACTACAGAAGATACTACTGCCACAATCACTGCAATGATTACAATAAGCAAACCGCCGCCCAAAATTAACATTTCCATATTTCTTTACCTCTTTTCTTCTTACCTTATAGAATCCTCAATATCGGATTTTTCACCCTATGGCTATTATAGCATATAGTTTTTTATTTTGCATCAAAAGAATCCTGCTTTTCCTAATTTACCCGCCCGCAAGACATAAGAGCCTGTTACGCATTTCCTTTTCTTCCATATAATAACATATACCACAGCATAAAGAGGATATCTTATGGATACCACTATTAACCTTCCCGAAATTGTCACGAATCTGCAAAACGGCCTCTATCCCAAACTGGGAAGCGGTTCCGGCAGACGGGTCTATGACCTGCAGAACGGCACCGTGCTAAAAGCCGCAAAAAATGTCCGGGGATATGCGCAGAACCAAATAGAATAC
This sequence comes from uncultured Lachnospiraceae bacterium, assembly GCA_910586275.1. GTDB lineage: Bacteria > Bacillota > Clostridia > Lachnospirales > Lachnospiraceae > Kineothrix. The sequence goes on from CAJUIM010000094.1 coordinate 13,151, forward strand.
ATTATTTCGGAAATGGATGATTCCGAGCAATTTGCCAAAGTACTTTACATTTCCAAAGACAACCTATATCTGATTATGGAAAAAGCAGAACCCGTCACGGACTTTTCCCAAGTGCGGAATTATTTTAAAGTGAAGACCAACCATGAACTGTTTCAGCTGGATAATCTTAAATATATACCCCATAAATATAATCTCTTGACAAGCGACTTATGCCGCCCGGTCAACTGGGGCTTTCTTCATGGGCGGCCCGTCATCATTGATTATGGCTTCACAGGGCGGATACGGCGGAAATATTACTCCTTTTTATAAACCTTTTCTTTAAAAGTGCCGCCTATTCCACGCCTCTCACCCATACCCCTTTCACATATGGCCTGACACATTCTGCAAGCTGTTCTAATTCCTCCCTGCCGTAAGCATGATAGCCTTTCACAATCACACCTGTCTCTTCACGGTAACTTTGCAGGAAATACTTTTCCGCCCCTTTTATTTCTTTCCCGATGGCAGACAATTCCTCCTTGCCATGCAGTTCACGCACTACCGTTGTACGGAACTCATACTCTATGCCGCTTTCCATAATCAGCCGAATAGATTCCTTTATACGCCCGGTATCCACCCATGCCGCTCCTACGGTTTCGCCGTAACGCCGCATACTGTTTTTTATATCCATGGCTATGTAATCCAAAAGCTTCCCCTCCGCAAGCCGCCGCACTGCCTCGGGTTTATAGCCGTTCGTATCCAGTTTCACCAAATACCCCAGTTCCTTAATTTCCTTTATAAAATCTGCCAATCCTTCTGCCAAAGTAGGTTCCCCGCCGGTTATGCATACCCCGGTCAGCAGTCCCCGCCTTTTTTTCAGAAAACCCAGAACCTCTTTCTGCGCGATTACCGGCTGTCTTTCCGGCCGCAAAACCAAATCCCCGTTCTGGCAGAAGGGGCAGCGGAAATTGCAGCCTCCCAAAAATATAGTGGCAGCTACATGTTCCGGATAATCCAATAAGGTCGTCTTATTTAATCCATGTATATTTACCATAATATATATCCTTTCCCTACCGGCTGTCTTTCAGCAGGTCAATCCGCATAAATTTTGCGCAAATTTTATTTGATACCCTTCTTCGGATATATTATACTAAAGAAACAGGAATAAAGTAAAGGCAGACACCATTATGGATATTCAGGAAAAATACATGAAAGCCGCCCTGAAACAGGCGCAGAAAGCGTATTCCTTGGGCGAAGTTCCCATCGGATGCGTCATCACTTACGAAGGAAAAATTATAGGCAGGGGATATAACCGCCGCAACACCGACAAAAATACCCTTGCCCATGCGGAAATCACTGCCATAAAAAAAGCCAGCAGGAAAATCGGCGACTGGCGGCTGGAAGGCTGCACGCTATACGTCACCCTTGAGCCATGCCAAATGTGTGCCGGTGCCATTATACAAGCCCGCATCACCGAAGTTGTCATCGGCAGCATGAACCCAAAAGCTGGCTGCGGAGGTTCCATACTGAACATTCTGGAAATGCCCCAGTTCAACCATCAGGCTAAAGTAACCCGCGGAGTGCTGCAGGAGGAATGCAGCAATATTCTCACCGCTTTCTTCAAGGAACTCCGCATACGCAATAAATCAGAGAAAAGCAGCAGGCAAACAGACCAATGACACGGAAATGCCGGCGCAGGCATAAAACCGAAAATTGATTTCCGTAACAGTTCAGCCTGAATGTTGTGTTGAGAGGCGGACGCACGGGAGGGA
>CAJUIM010000095.1 GCA_910586275.1 uncultured Lachnospiraceae bacterium
AAATCCCTCCCGTGCGTCCGCCTCTCAACACAACATTCAGGCTGAACTGTTACCGGTAAACGCAAGCTTTATGAATAAATTGTAATCGGCTTTGTACCTGCGCAGTGTTTCGGCCAAAAGCATATGCAGCGGCAATGCGGCCGGCAAAATGCCGGGAGTGCCGAGCTGCATTGATGCTGCATATGTTTTTGGCTGAAATTGCTGCGCAAGCACAAAGCCGAAAATTTACAGACCATGCAAAGCAGGACTTTAAACGGTGACGCATATCTGCCGGAAAGCAATCTTCAGACACGCTCTAGAAAATAATCCAGTATGCCGTATCCCCTACAAAAATAATCTGCTCCGATGCATTGAAATAATCCCAGTCTTTCCCTGCAAAATAAGTCCGATATACCTCTTCGTCCATCGGCACTTTCTCAAATTCCCTTCCGGTTATCACATCAACCAGCGTGTTGGTTACGATCCCAAGTGCCCTTTCATTAATTTGATCTGTCTTATAATGAACATTGTTATAGCTGAGCGGAGCATCCGTGTCATTTGCCACCCCAAGCCTTCTCACCGTGATTCCGGTTTCTGCCTCATATTTCTCCACTTCTTCATAAAACATCATGGCATAAGTTTTGTCCAGTGTATTGCTCAGCAGATGATTCATCACAATAAGCTGGCAGAACATAATCTGTACCGCTAAATATCCACAGCAGACATAGCACATAATTTTCCCTTCCGTAAAACGGAAAGCAATCAGCAAAGCCATTGCCTGCATCACATAAAAAATCCAGACCATTCTTGGATATGGCATAATCTCCCGCTGTGCCATAGGCAATGCATAAACCATTATAAACATAGCCGCCATCAGCAGACAATAATACAGAACGGCCCTTGCGTTCTTCTCTTTTATGAATTTCCAAAGAGTGATGCAGCAGGCAAAAAGGAAAATAAGCAACGGAAGCCAGACCTTAGGCATCAATCCGCGGCTGTCTCGCAAAAGAACGGAAAAATCCTTTATGCATGTGAATATTTTTCCCAGAAAATCACCCATGCCTGCATCTTTTTCCGCCGATTCCAAAATACCCAGTCTGACAAGCACATTTATGCTTTCCATATCAATCAAGCCTGCACCGAATGTAGAAAAGCCGCAGATCAGTTCCTGCACCACAGTCTGCTTGGTAATCTTGTATTCATTCTCCAGGAAAATCCAGACAGACAATATGATTGCCCCATATGCCACCGCCACTTGATATTCCATAGCCGAGCATAGAAAAAGCAGGAAAGCTGCCCAATATTTTCTTTTGGTAAAAAACCATATCCCGATGGATGCAAATAAATATGACAAACCGAACATCACGGAGCATTCCCCAAACATCAGCGACTCGGAAAACAGTACGTTGGAAAACAGCAGCCCATAAATAGCATAATAGGCAATTTTCGCGTAAATATTCCGGCACTTTATCTTTTCTTCGAAACTCAGCTGCACTATCCAGACAGCCGCAGCCAGCAGAAAAACCGCAATCATCACGGTAATCCCCGTATGGTCTGCCGTAGTCCTCCCAAACCGGTAAAGAATATAATCCAATAAACCCGCTAAGTAACGCCCGCCTTCGCACCGTCCTATAATGTCAACTTCAGGATGGGCATAATGAAATAAAGTATCACAGTTAAAACTTCTTCTGAACATTCCGCACCATGTGATGAATAATATGAAATAATCAACGATAAACCTGTTAATCAGTTCTTTTCCTTTTGCTGTCATCTCTTCCGTTCATACTCCTTATGTAATTCCTTTTCATAATGCTTTCTCAATATACTATCAAAATCCACCAGTGACAATAGGCAGAGTGATTGCATTCATGACATTGACCATTTTCAAGGCCTTCTCTCCTATTTCTTTATGCCATGGAATCAAAGCCCCCGCTACAGGCAGCGAGGTATTTGACCCTCGCGGCAGTCGCCAAATGTCTGCAGGCAGCCACTTGGCTCGTTGCCAGCGGAAATAAAAAGCAGGATTCTTTAAAATAACCTCAAAACAGGATGTCACTCCCATTTCAAGGTCATTGAAACTTACTTTGTTTTCTTCCGGGGTTTCCAAAAATGACCCTCACAGGATATTCTGGTTTGCCTGAAACGCATTTCAGAAATACATTTCATAAATTCATTCCTGTCATCCGAAGGACAATGTGCCGTTTCACCAGGTTGCGGAAGATTTATGCCAAATTCAGGTTACATAGCCCGCTATGCGCCCTTCCTTTAGCACAAATCTCCCGCAAATTGTGACGCACATCTGCCGAAAATCAATTTTCAGGATTTTTGACCTGTGCAATCGGGAAAGCAGGCAAGTGATTGGTGTCGTTATTTGCGCAACGATGTACCAGTGTGCTCAGCACAGCATCTCACTATTTTGTAAAATAGTGCACGCCCGCTTCAAAAATACGCAAGTCCTGTTCCCCGTAAATATTAATGGCCACGGAACGGTCCCGTCTCTCCGCATGCGCCATCTTACCGAAGCATCTTCCGTCCTCCGATGTGATGCCTTCAATGGATGCATAGGAGCCGTTCACATTCCATTCCTCGTCCATGGAAACGTTTCCTTCCGGATCCGCATACTGCGTAGCTACCTGCCCATTGGCAAAAAGTCTATCTATCCACTCTTTCGGTGCCACGAAACGTCCTTCTCCGTGGGATGCCGGCGTCACATAGGTTTTTCCTGCCTCTGCTTCCTGCAGCCAAGGTGATTTATCGGAAACCACTTTGGTATATACCATTCTGGAGATATGTCTGTTTATCGTATTGAAAGTCAGGGTGGGAGAATCTTCTTTCTGTCCCATAATCTCACCGTTGGGCACAAGCCCCAGCTTAATCAATGCCTGAAAACCGTTACAGATTCCCAAAGCCAGCCCGTCCCTTTCCTGCAGCAGTTTCATAACCGCTTCCTTCATCTTTGCATTCTGAAATGCGGTGGCAAAGAATTTTGCGCTGCCGTCCGGTTCGTCCCCTGCGGAGAATCCTCCCGGGAACATAATAATCTGAGCCCCGCCAATCGCTTTCTCAAATACCTCCACCGATTCCCGTATGTCTTCGGCCGTGCGGTTCTTAAATACCTTGGTTACCACTTCCGCACCTGCGCGTTCAAAAGCCTTCCCACTGTCATATTCACAGTTGGTGCCTGGGAAAACAGGAATAAATACGGTAGGTTTGGCCACCTTATTTTTGCATATATATACTTTATCCGTATGGTACACAGGCGATTCCACCGGTGTCTTATCCGTTGCCGCCTTCGTAGGGAATACTTTTTCCAGGCTGGATGTCCATGCGGAAAGCGCTTCTTCCATCGGCAGGAAAGTATCCTTATAAGAAAATCCGGCTTCTTCCGTCACTTCACCGATGATCCGATAGTTCTCTATCCCTTCTAACCGCTCCAATCTCTCTGCCGGCAATTCCGCCACAATATCCCCGATTCCGTTTTCAAATAACTCTTTTACCGACAGTTCCTCTGATAATTTTACGCCCAACTTATTTCCGAAAGCCATTTTGCTCACCGCCGCCGCAATTCCATTGGCATCCAGTGCATATGCGGACAGGATGACACCCTCTTCTGCCAATGCCGTTATCTGATGATACAAATCCAATACACTTTCATATACGGGTACGTCATATTCGTCTTTCTCAAACCAGAACTGCACCAGCTTGTTTCCTGCTTTTTTAAGTTCCGGCGTCACAATGTCGCTTTCCTTCGCCACATCTACGGCAAAAGATACAAGGGTGGGCGGCACATCAATATCATTGAATGTCCCCGACATGCTGTCCTTGCCTCCGATAGACGGCAGCCCATACCCAATCTGTGCGTCATAAGCCCCCAGCAATGCGGCAAAAGGCTGGCTCCAACGTTCCGGGTCGGAAGTCATCCGGCGGAAATATTCCTGAAACGTGAAACGGATATTTCTGCAGTCGCCGCCGTTTGCCACGATTTTCGCCATAGACTCCGTCACCGCATAAATCGCACCGTGATACGGACTCCAAGAAGACAGATAAGGGTCGAAGCCGTAACTCATCATAGTCACCGTATCGGTCTTTCCCTTCAGTACCGGAAGTTTGGCCACCATGGCCTGTGTTTCGGTAAGCTGATATTTTCCGCCGTAGGGCATCAGTACGGAAGCCGCGCCGATGGAGGAATCGAACATCTCCACCAACCCTTTCTGTGAGCAAACGTTCAAATCCTTCAGCAATGTGAGCCAAGCCGCCTTCCAATCCCCTTTTTCCACTTGGTCCGCCACGCCTTTTCCGGCAATCCGGCGGAAATAATTTTTATTTTCATCCGGAATATCTACTTTTACGCCGGTTTCCTGATGTGCTCCGTTAGTATTTAAGAAAGCACGTTTAATATTCACAATTTCTTTTCCGCGCCACTTCAGAACCAGCCTCGGTTCTTCCGTCACTACTGCCACCGGCACCGCTTCCAGATTTTCCTCTGCCGCATAACCCAAAAAAGCATCCGTATCCTTCGGGGCAACTACCACTGCCATTCTTTCCTGCGATTCGGAAATCGCCAGTTCCGTTCCGTCCAGTCCGGCATATTTCTTCGGTACTTTATCCAAATCCACAGTCAGGCCGTCTGCCAGTTCTCCGATTGCCACCGATACACCGCCCGCACCGAAGTCATTGCATTTCTTAATCAGCCTGCTGACTTCTTCCCTACGGAACAGTCTCTGTATTTTGCGTTCGGTAGGCGCGTTCCCTTTCTGCACTTCCGCGCCGCAGGTTTCAATGGAACTTTCCGTATGGACTTTGGATGAACCGGTAGCCCCGCCGCAGCCGTCACGCCCTGTCCTGCCTCCCAACAGGATAATGATATCCCCCGGATCGGAATTCTCACGGATTACATTTCTCCTTGGCGCCGCGCCCATGACAGCCCCGATTTCCATTCTTTTGGCCACATAGTCGGGATGATAGATTTCCTTTACATAGCCGGTAGCCAGCCCGATCTGGTTGCCGTAAGAAGAATATCCGCCCGCAGCCCCGCGGACTAATTTTTTCTGGGAAAGCTTTCCCTTCAGCGTATCCGCCACCGGCACCGTAGGATCTGCCGCGCCGGTTACACGCATTGCCTGATACACATACCCCCTGCCGGAAAGCGGATCCCTGATTGCGCCTCCAAGGCAGGTGGCCGCACCGCCGAAAGGCTCGATTTCCGTAGGATGATTATGCGTCTCGTTTTTAAAGAACACAAGCCATTCTTCCGTAACCGGCCCTTCGCCGTAATCCATTTCCACCGGGACAATCACTGAGCAGGCGTTAATTTCATCGGATTCTTCCATGTCCTCCAGCTTGCCGTCCTTCTTTAATTTCCGCATGGCCATAAGAGCCAGATCCATCAGGCAGACAAACTTGTCCTCTCTGCCTCCGAAAATCTCCTCCCTTGTATCAAGATAACTCTGATAAGTAGTCTCAATGGGTATCCGATAGTATCCTTCGCCGAATTCTACGCCAGTCAGTTCCGTAGAGAACGTAGTATGGCGGCAGTGGTCGGACCAATAAGTATCCAGCACGCGGATTTCCGTCATGGTCGGATCCCTGTCCTCCTCCTCCTTAAAGTACTTCTGTATATGCAGAAAATCTTTGAAGGTCATTGCCAAGCCAAGGGAATCGTACAGTTTCCGTAAGTCCGTTTCCGCCATGTCCGGAAACCCGGTGAGCAGCGAAACGTCTGCCGGCTCCGCAAACTCCGTCATCAATGTCTCCGGCTTGTGCATATCCGTTTCCCTAGAATCTACCGGATTGATACAGTAAGCCTTAATGCGGGAGAATTCTTCCTCGGAAATACCGCCCGTCACCATATAGGTAACCGCCGTCCTGATTACCGGCTGTTCGTCCTCCTTTAAAAATTTCACGCACTGTACCGCGGAATCCGCTCTCTGATCAAACTGCCCGGGCAGGAATTCCACGCTGAACACCTTGCCGTCCTCAGGAATCTCAATCTCTTCCCGATACAGAATATCCACCGGCGGCTCCGAAAAAACAATACGGCATGCCGATTCAAAAGTATCTTCCGACAGATTTTCCACATCATAGCGGATAAACACCCGGACATCCTTTACTCCCGCAATATTTAAGTAACTTTGGATTTCTTCTTTCAGTTCCCTTGCTTTTACCGCAAAAGGTTCCTTCTTTTCTACATAAATACGCTTCACATTTCCCATGATGAATTGACCATCCTCCCTGATTTAATTATGATTTCAGCCGGCTTTGCCGGTCATTCTTCCCCGGTTTCAATAATCAGTCCCTGCATTATGTAAAGAATCTCACGGTCTACCGTTTCTTCTGTAATTCCTCTTGTCTGTGATGCAATTTTAAGCCCTTCCAATACATACATAATATTTCTGGCCGCTCCTTTCGCATCTTCACAATAAAATTCCCCGTTTTCCATCCCTGCCTCAATCAGTTTCTCCACAATCCTGACAGCCATGTCAAACCGCTTTCTAAGCGGGTGATCCTTCTTAGGTACCTTATGGGCAAAAAAATATTCGTAAACCGCTATCGTAAGATTATTTTTTCTGCGGAACAGTTCTCTTTTCTGTTCTTTCAGAAACAATGCCAGAATATCCGCCGCAAAGGCATCCCTGCCGAACAGTTCCTCCATTTCGCCGGACTCTCCGGGATCCTTCACTTCTGTCCCCAATACTTCCAGGAACAATTCCTGCGTGCTGGAAAAGTAGAGGTACAAACCGCCCCTGCTGATGCCGCAGGCATCCACGATATCCTTCATTGTCACATTTTTATAGCCTTTTTCCGCAAATACCCCACGCGCTTTATCTACAATAAATTGTTTCTTCTGTTCCGATTTTTCACTCATTGATGTAACCTCTTATCTCCCGGCACCTCTTTCCGGCTTCTCCTCCCCGCTTATCTTCTTTTCCAGTAATCCAGAATTTCCTGCATTTTCAAAAGTACCCTGAGAATAGAGCCGTTGGTGACCCCTTCCGTCCAGACTGTCCCTTTGGTCATGCCGCCAAGGATATATTTTGACAGAATTCCCTTCAGGCCGTCCATCTGCCGGATCGTCGCTTTTTCGATATAGGCCTGTTCCTCTTTCACCGTTCGGATTCTGTTTCTGGTATACACATACGCATAATTCCTATCCAGAAGCTGTGTGCGGCGCGCGTCCTGCACCAAACTCATCAGCGTGCTGTCATATACCGGGAAAGTGATGGAGTGCTTGGCTATTCCTTCCCCGGAATATATGCTGGATACGGTATTTGTGCCTGCTTTCGTTTCCAGCCATGGGATATATTTTATCAGGCATTCCACATCCGGACGGTATCCGTCCGCTATTTCCTGCATGTAATTCTCGTCCTTTTCCATGTCTTTCGTCTCCCTCATCTTTTCATTCTTTTTTGAGTATACCATAAAATGCTGAAATGTACAGCATACTTTCAAAAAAGTGGCCGGAAATCAAATGAAAAGCATTTCGGCTGCGGGGCTGGTGCCTATTGGCTGGCGGCATGGGGCGATGCTATGTATTTTTCTGACACGCTTTCGCTCTGCGGCAAACGCAGCGGTACTAAGGCACTAAAATACAGTGCCTAAGTGCCGGCGTTTTTCGAAGGTCTGAAAAATACATAGCATCGCCCCATGCCGCCAGCCAATAGGCACCAGCCCCGCAGCCGAAATGCTTTCCATTTGATTTCCTCATAAAAAATAATTTCCTCATAATAATAATTTCCTCATAAAAAATAGCTTGAGGAGGAAACCGGTATATCGATGGCTCTTATTGTTCTGATAGCTTTCGCAATAAAGTAGGATAGCATTCTAACCCAGCATCATGACATTGATTCTAACCGGATCGTTTTTAATAAGTATCTAGTTGAGCCAGTATTTTAAGATTGGCTTTTTCGTATTTGTTGAATATATCATCGGGAAAATCTGTGGCGGCATAAGTCGGGTTATACCAAATGCATCCCATAAAATAGTTTTGTAAGTCTTTATCTTGAAATATATAGCCGTGTCTTGCATATATTTCGTTCTTTGCTAAGTGGATTACCAGCATTGGCTCATTTTTCAGTTCCTCTTCTGTATAATATTTTTTATCCGTTTCGAACAGCGGATCCGTTACATTTGAAATATCTCTGACTTCTCTGATATTTTCCCAATAGTCCACTATCTCGGTATAGTAAGCGCTGGCTTTGTAATATCCGCTTCTTTCATTGATTGCCCTTATCAGTTCATCCTCTTCATTTAATGAGTTATCCTTCTGGTCGGCAGCCGTGTCCTCGGTCAGACTTTCTTTTTCCCTTATTAACTCAAAAGAACCGCTGATGCCGTAATCGCTGTCTTCCTTTTTATCGCTCCATGCTTCTACATATATGCTGTCACTTAAAAATTGAATATGCAGCGTCCCGCTGTTTCCCCATTCATCGTCCGTATAGTTGAAATATAATTCTTCCTCTTCTATTGTTCCGCTGATATTCTCAATAATGGCAAATCTCTGCGTTATTTCCTGTTGTGTAAAAAGGGTTCCCGAGAATTGGTCATCGCCCATAATCGTACAGGTTAGCTCGGTCCCTCCTTCTGCTAAAATCTGTTCATGGGTTTTTCCATCCAAAGACCAATAGCCGCTGTACTTATCAAAAGATATTTTCTCGTTCCCATTGTCTATATATTGCCCTTCGGCTTGTAAACTGCATGCTTCCTGCTTGTCGGTGTCTGTATCTGAACACCCTGCGGCAACGACAGTTAACAGCACTATCATCATACTTTTAATCCGGTTCATTTTCACTCCTTTCATATGGAAAAGCGGGCGAATTCACTCTGCCCGCTTCACGGCTATCTTTATCTGCAATTTTATTATAGGTATTCATCAGAAAAAATCAATGTCCTAATTTACCCAATTTTATGATTTTCTGTCTTTTCTGCTCATTTTCCGTCTGTTGACATTGCAGGAGCAGCTATCTTTGTCCCCGGTTGACAGTCAACGCGGTCCGGCAAGGAATCCGGCACGCGGGCAAAAACCGAAAATTGATTTCCGTGAACCGCCAAAGTAACATCTTGTATTTCCCCTGCAAAATTAGTATAATAAAAATAATGTAAGGATTACGCGTCCGAAACTTCCGGGCGGACGCAGAACTTAATAAGGAGGAGAAACACTATGGCAAAAGAATTTGCAAGCGGCTCTGTGATCTGCCAGAGCGGTCAGCCATTTCAATCTTTGCATATGATTGTAAAAGGAACTGTACGCGCCGTATATTCAGACGGCGAGTTTTTTTTGGATAAGGGAGATGTGATTGGCTTATGTGCCCTATATCACGATTCCCATATCTTCACTTATATTGCAGCCAGCGATGTCACAGTAGCATCTTTCCCTTATCAGAAAGGGAAACTGTCCGAACTGCTTGCCAAAAAACCGGATTTCGCGCAGTTAATCGTAAAATCAGGCCTGAAGCAAGTGAAAAGCGTCATTGAACTGTATGAACTGTCCAAATATGACTGCGGCAGTCTGTACCAATACCTGCTGGATAGTTACAAAGAATATTCTTCTCTTTGTGAACGCTACTCCATTTCCCCCCGACTTTTGCCGGATTTGGAAAATATTGAGCCTTTGACTCTGGAAGAAGATATTCCGGAATGGCTGACCAATTTTTATGAAAGCATGCCGGGCATACTGATTCCTGCGCTTTCCGTCTGCAAAGTGCCTACGCACCATTTCATAAACGGCGTACTGATGGAAACAAGCCAGAGTATCGGCAATATTATGACTGTATGCCGCATGATTTATGACTACAAGACTGATATTTCAAAACTGCTGATGAACGAAAACCGACTGGATTTATTTGATCTGTATACTTCTCTTTTTGTACGCATCGGCCATGACAAAGAGGATTCCACCGCCATCGGCGCTGCTCTCAGCCGCATGATGATTCATCTGGAAAGCATCGGTTCCATTGACAGTTCTTTGTATGAAGCAAGATCCAATGAATATAAAAAACTGCTGACCGACATGGAGGCAAACGGTTCCGAGGCCACAGCGGAGAAACCGGCGCATGCCAACAATTCCAACTCCGTTTCCGGCTCGTTAAATACCATATTAAGCTATGCCAACTGCACGCCGGAAATTGCCACCGCTTTCCGTAAGCAGATCGATGATTATAAACGTCAGATTGATAAAAATGCTACCGACGACGCTAACCGAAAGCTGCGGCTTAACCTAACCAAGACATTTTATCAGGTATATAACGAAGCATTCAAAATCAGCCTCGATGACCCCAATCTTCCCACCATACTGAAGATGTTCTTCTATTTCGGCTATGTGGACGAGGAACTGGCGGGAAAGGAAAATGCAGATTATCTGTATACTGTGGCGGAACATTTTCCGTCTTCGCCGGAAAACAATGTTTATTCTGTCTATGAATGGCTGAAAGCTATCTATGAAGGAAAGAAAGAACCGAGCCGTAATGAGTTTGATGCGGATTATATCGCTTATCTCCATGAACTGAAGACTACCGGCAAGATAACGGCTGCCCAGGAAAAAGAAATGGCCACGGACAATTCGGAAAAAGTACTTTTCGAACTGAATAATATGTTCCCGCTGGTAAATAAAATCACATTCGGCCGGCTGACCACTTTCTGCCCCGTTTTCTCGGAACATAATGTATTGAAGGATTTGGAGAAATCTCTTGTGACGGCCGAAAAAACCAAGGCAGCATTTGACGAAATCCGTGCTCTGGATTTCGGGGCTTACTACCGCGAAACCGTTTATTCCAATCCCGAAGGCGGCATCGCAAAGGAAAATGTAAACGTAGAAATCTTGCCGGATGTCATTCTTATGCCCAACATCGGCATAAGAGGTGTTATGTGGCAGGAAATCGAAGGAAAACGCCGTACTACCCCTGCCCGCATTATGACTTCCGTTTTCCAGATGGAAGACTTGATGTCTACTTTTGCCCGGCTGACCGGGGAATTCCGTTGGGAAATGTGCAAACGTGTACAAGGCGCAAGATGGAACGACCTTTCGGAGCCGTCTCTGACCAGCGAATATTTCGACTATATACAGTTCTATAAGAAGAATAATTTGCTGACGCCGGAAGCGAAAGACAAAATTAAGTCTGCCATGCAGAAAGCCAAAAACAATTACAAGGAAATGTTTGTCCGCGATTATGTCACATGGGTTATGTTTGAAGGCACCGGCTCACCCCGCATGAACAAAGTAGCCCGGAATATACTGTTTACTTACTGCCCGTTTTCCAAGGCGGTGCGTGACAAATTGAAAGCAAATCCCCTCTATAAAGAAATTCTGGACCGCTACGACATTAAAAATGCCCAGAAAGTACATCATATGGATAATCTTTATCAGAAACTGAGAAAAGGCGGATATGAAATACCGGATGAAATCGCCGTACAGCGTCGTTTCCTTGAAAGCTAAAGGCAGATCGCCCGCAGTTTCGCAATGTCATGAACTTAAGCCATTCTCTGGCAACATATAAAATGCCGGCACACCAAATTGTGTGCCGGCATTTTACTGCTGTTTTCTATCTTTTTTTTGCTTTCTTCGCTTCCAATGCCTTATTCGTAGGCCTTACCAATACCAAACTGATTACAAGAGCCACTACATAGAGAACTATAGTTGCATACAGAACAGCCTGATATCCGGTGGGGTTTACGGCAATCATTTCTACCGTTCCGTCGGAAAGAGCATGCTCAATCTCAACCGGAGTTCCGAATGTCTTCACAATCCAAGCTGCCATCTGGTTTCCGGTCAGACCTGCAAACCCCCAAGCGGATAATGTCAGGCCGTGTATCGCGCTGATATTGCTCATGCCGTAATGATCCGATAAAAGGGTAGGCACATTGGAAAATCCGCCGCCGTAACCTGCATTCACTACAAAAATGAGGCACAGTACCAAAGCGGTCAGCAGCATATTGCCGTTGCCGTTCTTGATGCCGCCGGTCAGCATGACAATTCCCGTAAATACAATGGACAGCACAAAAATCAGCTTATAGATAGTATTCCTGTCTTTCATAGTATCTGCCCATGCGGAGAACCCAAGGCGGCCGCCTGCATTGAAGACTGCTGACACCGTGGAAATAATGCCTACTGCACCTGCCAGCCCGATACATTTTACTATCATCTTCTCCTGAGAAATCAAAGCCAGCCCACAGGTAATATTGATATAGAACATTAACCAGATACCTACATAGTTTCCAATCGGCTTGGACTTGATGACAGTCATCATGCTCTGCCCCTTTTCCTTTGCCTGCGGCTCATGCCATCCTTCCGGTTTTTTCAGAAGCAGATGCCCTGCGAACATCATGACAAAGTATACCACTGCCAGAATCAAGAACATCTTATAAATGCCGCCTTCACCTAAATTTTCAAGCATAGCCTGCATAATCGGGCTGGCAATTGCCTTTGCCGCACCGAAGCCTGCCACAGCCAGTCCGGTAGCCAACCCCTTCCTGTCCTCAAACCAAAGCATCAATGTCTTAACCGGAGACAGATAACCCGTTCCAAGCCCCACGCCCATAATGAAGCCGTAACATACATAAATACCGATCAAAGACAGCATGCTGCCCTGATGCCCGCCGCCGTAATAAATAAAAAACCCTGTTCCTGCCATTCCGGCTGCAAAACAGATGGCGGCAATCAAAGAAGACTTATGTATGTCCTTTTCCACTACATTTCCCAAGAAAGCAGCGGACATGCCCAGGAAAAAGATGGCAAAACTGAATGCCCATTCCGTAGCACCTTTGGAAAAGCCAATATAATCGGCAATTTCCTGACTGAAGATAGACCAACAGTAAACCGTACCGATACTGCAGTGCAGCAGCAATGCAGGGATTGCAGCCCGGCACCACTTATTGGAACGCCAGCCTTTTGTGTTTGATTGATTTCCTTTACTCATAGTCCTCATTCCCTCAACTTCTTTCGTTTTCCCGGATGGGCAGTTCTCTGCCGAACCCAAGTATAGTTATTATAAACCATATTTAGCCTGGATTCAATATAGAATATAGCCTTCTATTAATTTTCTATAAAGTATTTTACACCCTCCGGCAAAAATAGTATACTATAGCAAGCAACAGACAAATTTGCCGTTTCCATACCTATAGCAAAAACCTGTCAGCATTATGGAGGATCACTATGAAATATTTTCTTTTATTTATAAAAAAGACTCTGCGATTTGTATTAAAGCCACTTTCCTTTGTGCCGGCCGTTTTCGTAATGTATATGATTTTCCGGCTTTCCGCACAGGACGGCGTAACCAGCGGACAGTTGAGCTTAAAAGTCAGCAGGAAAATCGTCACTACCGCCGACCGTCTTCTGGATAAAGACCTGTCACAGGAACAGATCCGGCATTATGCCGACCGCATCCACCATTATGTGCGCAAACTGGGGCATATCACGGAATATTTCGTACTTGCGGTAACGGTAGCTTTTCCGCTGTATGTATACAGAGTCCGCGGCTTCGCCCTTATGATAGTGGCAGGCATATTCTGCGTCGCCTTTGCCGGTTTCGATGAATATCACCAGTCCTTCGTAGCCGGCCGAGGCCCATCCAAACGCGATGTAGCCATCGACAGCATCGGTATCTTCACCGGCATTCTTCTTGTCCGGATTGTAGGCTGGATCGGAAGAATGACCATATTCCGTCCCCTCTCCAGCCGGCCGCGGCATTGATTCCGCAGCCCGCTTTGAGAATGACTGGAGCGTGTTTGAAAATTGCAAATTTTCAAACACGTTCCAGGGCATCATAATATTGCCGAATAATCTCCGTCCTTTACAAGCAGGCTGTCCACCCCGCATCGGTCAGCCACGGCAATATCGCTTTCCTCCTCATTCCCTATCATCAGGCATTCTTTCTTTTCCAGTCCATGTTTTTCAATCAGCATTTCCATATATTTCTTTTCCGGCTTCTTAATCCCGCAGTCAGAGGAAATAAAAATATCATCAAAATATTTTCCGATTCCCGTTTCTTCAATTTCCGGGACAGTAAAAAGACGCTGGGCATTGGATAACAGATAGACATTCTTTCCGTCCTCCTTCAGCCTCTTCAGAAGCCGTTCCGCCCCTTCATAAAGCCGCATATACTCTCTGGAAAGCTTACGGAACCGGTAAGCCAGCCCTTCTGCCGTCTCCCGTTCTGCCTGTATCCCCTTTCTCCGGAACAATTCCGAAAAAACCTGCCCGATTTCTATTTCCGGATACTCCAGTCCCTTTTCTCTCCGCATAGTCTCCTCTGCCCTGCGGCATTCGTCCAAATAAGCTTGCTGCAATGCATCCGGCATATAAACTGCCCCCGCTTGTCCATAAATCCCCGCCATCTGCACCCACAGTTCTTCCTTCTCCTCATCCGTACGGATATCCACTAATGTTCCGTATAAATCAAAAATATAATTCTTATACATCTCCTGTCCGTCCTTTCGCCTTAACTTACCTGAAACCTCCCACCACACCTGCCAGGCATAATGGCAGGAAGCATATCATATAGACTACATTTTCCCATTATAACTTATGAAAACTAAGAAATCAATTTCCAATTCAGTCTCTATTTATAACTCCGGAGCAGGCATAAAACCGAAAAATGCTTTCCGTAACAGTTCAGCCTGAATGTTGTGTTGAGAGGCGGACGCACGGGAGGGATTT
>CAJUIM010000096.1 GCA_910586275.1 uncultured Lachnospiraceae bacterium
AGTGCACGGAAAACCGGGACAGGCGCTCCCGCTGCCGCCGTCCCGCAAAAAAATTCCTCCCGGCGTCCGCCTCTCAACACAAACAATTTTCAAACACGTTCTAGCCTTGATTGTTTTCCTCTCCCATCGATACAAAGCCCCTGCCAAAATCGTACGGAGCAGTGAAACAATAGGATACTTTACGGACAACGTAAATGCGTTTGTCAGAACATAGTCTCAGGCCGTGGCATCCGACTGTCTTTCCATCTTTTCATAAGCCGCACACACCGTTTCCGGTTTCCCCACCATCTGCAGCACGCCTTTTTCAATCCAGACTGCCCGGTCACAGTTTTTTCGGATCACATCCGCGGAATGAGAAACTATCAATACCGTAGCTCCGCTATGAATCATTTCCTTTATGCGTTTTTCGCTCTTTTTCCTGAAAAACATATCGCCCACGCTTAAGACCTCATCCAGAATCAGGATATCCGGTGAATCCCTCATAGTTGCTATCGCAAAACCGAGACGGGAAACCATGCCGGAAGAGAAATTTTTCATCCGCTCATCCATAAATCCCTCCAATTCGGCAAAAGTCACGATATCCTCATATTTCCGGTCGATATATTCTTTGCTGTAGCCTATGATTGCGCCGTTTAAGTAAACGTTTTCCCGTGCCGTCAGTTCCATGTCAAAGCCCGTCCCCAGCGTCAGCATCTGCACTTTCCTATGATCGGCTATGACTTCCCCGGCGGACGGCAGAAGCGCCCCCGCAATAATCTTAAGCAATGTGCTTTTACCGGAACCGTTTGTCCCCACTATGCCCAAGACCTCCCCCTGCTTCACGTCAAACGTAATATCCTTCAATGCCGAAAACATTCTGTAATGATTCTTTCCCCGCAGCGTACGGATCATATATTCCTTCAGGCTGGATGCCTCCTCCTCCGCCATCCGGAAATTCATTGTCACATGACGCAGTTCAATCACTGTCTGTTCCAGATTAATCACACGGAAAGGCTCATATCCGTCGGCTTTTGATGCCGCATGCCTGACAGAGGCTCTTCTTCCCGTCTTTCTTTTCCTCCTGCCATTCCATTGAAACAGCAGATACAGAACCGCCATACAGCTTACGGCAATCATTGCAGCCAAAAGCGGAGGGCTCAGTGCGCTTTCGGCCTGCGATCCCCCTCCTGCGCCGCCGTCTTCTCCCTTCCCGTTGGGCATATCCGCCTCCTGCTTCCCCTCCGCTTCCTTCCGGCCTGCATCCGCCTCCTCCCTGTTTTCCGTTCCTGCTGGTCCTGCCGCCATAGCCAATTCTCCGGCCGCTGCCCCTGTTCCTTCTATCCCATCGGCTGTTTTCTCCGTTCCTTCCGACCTGCCGGCCGTTTTCTCCGTTTCCTCCGACCTGCCGGCCGTTTCCCCCGTCCCTTCTGACCGACCGGCTGTTTCCTCCGTCCTTTCCGGCCGGCCGGCTGTTTCCTCTGTTCCCGGTGCCCCGGCCGGCCCGCCGGCCGTTTCTCCCGTTCCTGATATCCCGGCCCGTTTACCGCCTATTCTGTCAGTGCCTGCGTTTTCCGCTTCCTCGTCCTTTTTCCGTTCCACATACAGCTTATATTCCACCGGCTCCGATCGCAGTCCCTGCACCGTCACCACTATGACATTTTCCCCCTCTTCCAGCAATGTATCCGACACGGAGACATCCGCTCCCTCATCCTCCGTCTCATATTCCAAGCTTAACTGCTTTGTCCCATATTCCACCTGCATATGGTATTCCAATCTTTCCGGCGCAAACTCCTCCATGCCTTCCACATCTTTTACCGTAAGGCTCCGCAGATTGCTGCTTATCTTTTTCTGCACCGTAACAGGCGCCGCCGCCAAACCGGCGAGTTCAAACGCTTCTTCCGTGACAGTGCCATCCTCCGCCACAGACATGCCAATGCCCGATGCCGATACCATATGAACCGTTGTCTCTGCCTCCGTCAATGGCTCAAAATGAAGCATTCTCTTATAACTGCTTTCCCCTCCGCCCCCTTCCAGCCAAAGCAGGTTTCCTTCCGTCCGGTCCGCACCGTTCAAATAGGACAGCACTTCCGGGTCATACTCCAGACAGATGGAATAACTGCTTACCGCAATGCTTCCCTCAAAGTAAACGCCCAGCGGGCTGACCTCCCCCGTATTCCATACATAAGAATCCGAGCCGAAATGAACCGTTCCCTCTGCAGCCAATACCCGCAGCAAGCCTCCCGTACCCGTCCATAACCATATGCAGCACAGCCAGCAGAAAAACATTGCCGCAGCCCGCCGTGCCTTCCGGCCGGAAGCCGGGATTCCCGCTAATCCATTTTCAACAAGAAGCCTATTCCGTTTCCTCACGATATATTTTCCTCCACTGTCCGTCAGACCTTTTGCAGTACCTTATTCCTCATTCTTCCGAAACACCATTTGCCCAACAGAAATGCACCCATGCTCCAGACAAACAGTCTGGCCCACTGGTTGGCATCCGGCATGGCAGCTTCCAGCACACATTTTCTTGCACAGGCAATATAATTGTAAACCGGATTGTTCTCGATCACTTTCTGCATTTGCTCCGACGTGCTTTCCACCGGATAGAAAAGCGCCGAAGCATACATAAGAAGCGTCAGCAAAATGGTGTAAAGATGCTTAATGTCTCCGAACATAGTATACAGCACCGACAGCAAGTATCCCACTCCCAAAGAAAACAGAAACAAAGCCGCCGCGTATGGGATAATCATGAACATACATGGGCTGAAAGGAATACGGAAGATCAAAAGCATCACCACATAGGCCACCAAGGAATAGCCGAAGTTGGTCAAGGCAGTAAAGCATCTGGACAAAGGAAATATCCCCATGGGAAGCTTGGATTTCACCAACATGCTTTTATTGTCCACCAAGGAAGTCATTGCCGCATTGGTCGCCCCTGTGAACAGGCTCCAGAAAATGCTCCCTGTCAGATAATAAATAGGGAAATTCTCTATATTTCTCTTAAAAATGGTGGAAAATATCATGGACATAACCGCCATGGAAAGCAGCGGGTTCAGAACACTCCAGAGAATTCCCAGATAAGAACGTGCATACTTCCTTTTAATCTCCCTGGCCGTCAGCTCCCGGATTACAAAAAAATACTGCTTTATTCCGCTTTCTGCCTTCAACTTCCCTTCCTCCTGCCCTGCTTTCTTTCCGTTGCGGCCATACCTCGCGTAAAACCGCCTGCCGGCTGCCGCTGTCCATCCGGTAACTCCCAAACGCCCGTGCCTCTTCCTCAGAGGCAAATCCCATAAAAGAAGACAGGAGCCAAGTTACCACACACATTTCAAGGCGCGGATTCCTTCCCATCCTGTCCTTTCCGCTTCCAAAATCTCCCGTATAATACTCCGCATACTTAAGCAGCACAGCGGCCTCCGTTTCTATCCTTTTTCTGTTCGGATTCCCTTCCGCCCCGAATACCGGCACATACCTGCCCTCGCTCACACAATATCCTACGTTTTCCCCTTCCGGAGATGCAAATACGCAATCAAACAGATTTCGGCTGAAAAATGCCTTTTTCCAATGGCCGCCTGCCGGCGAAAAATACCAAGAGTGGCACAGCCTTTCCTCCATTCCTCCCGCATAATGATATAGGCCAAAGTAATACCCTTCCACCCTTTCCCTATATCCCGCTTTTTTCAGCAGCCGTAGCAGTCTTTTCTGCTGCCTGCCCGACCATCCGCCGCATACCAAGGCATAAGGGACATCCCCCAGCAACCCTTCCTGTTCCAGATATCCCCCCAGCAGCGCGGCCTGCCGCCCGGAATCTCCCGGCGCATCTTCCGTCACCCGATGAGTTTCTCTTCTTGCAGGCTTTTGCTGCGGATCTCCTTCCTGCATATCTTCCTGTCTCCGCTTTTCCCTTTCCGTCTCTCCCGCCCTGCGGACATGCTTTGCCGGAATCCCCGGCATGTCCGCACTCCCCCGTATACCGGCCTCTCCGGGCAGATAAAGATACCTGCACTCCAGCGGAAACTGCCACTGTTCACAAATATGCCATGCAATCAGGTAGATCAGATAGCTTTCCCCCGAAAGAAAATAAAGTCTCCGCTTTCCGCACCCTAGGGCATGTGCCAGCACCCATAATACATAGAGAAAAGCGGAAGGCAGGAACACATAGCAATAAGCCGCCGCCCATGCTTCCTCCTGCCCCTTTGGCCTCCCTTTCATGTAATCCCTATATGCATGTTCCGAACATTCATACAACCGTGGGAGTCTTTTCAAAATTCTCCGATACTGCTCTCTCTTCTTCCCAGTTCCATTCTTCATATTTCACATCCTGCCTGTGATACAGCCTTTTCGCCCCCCATATCAATCCTGCCGGCACCATTGCCGCCAAAAGCGGCCGGAGTACATACAGCCATCCCACAGGATATAAAATTCCCAGTTCCTTGAAATTCCTGTACCGCAGCCGCATTTCGTCCATACGGTAGCAAAATTTCCGCTTCGCATAGGAATTCCGGTCTTCCCGGTAAAAAAATAAGTCTTCCTGAATGTTATGCCCCCTATAGCCCAGCTTATATAGGCGCATAAACAGTTCATAATCCTCACAGCGCCAGTTCTCTTTGGAATCACGGTAGGCATTCCCCTCTTCAAAAACTTTCCTGCGGATTATCACCGTAGGATGGATAAAAGGCGAACATTTCAAAAACGTATTTTTATCGGGCCTTTCCTGCATCTTCCGACAGCCCCAGACTCCGCCGTCGTCCAGCAGCTTTGCATTGCATCCGGCATAGTCCACTTCCGGGTGGGCTTCCATGAAATCATACTGTACCTGCAGCCGGTTCCCGGCACTGATATCATCGTCGTCCATCCTCGCCAAATATTTCCCCCTTGCCACATGGATGCAGGTATTGAGAGAATAGGCAAGCCCATGGTTTTCCGGATTGCTTATGACCACCACCCGTTTGTCCATCCTTTCATAGCGGCGGAGATAATCTGCCAATTCCCTGTCGGAACCGTCATCATAGATAATGAATTCAAAATCCGTAAAACTCTGTTTCAGGATGGAGGTCACTGCTTCTTCCAGCCTTTTTCTGTTCTTCTGGTTATAAATACTCATAATGACGCTGATTTCCGGTCCTGACCTGCTGCCCATATTCTCATCCCTTATCCCTTTTCATTCACTGTCCGCCATCCGGCGGTATACCTTCTTCATGATTCTGTCCGTTTCCGACAGATCAAACTTTCCCGCGCGTTCCCGGCATGCCATCCCCATCCGCTTTCTGCCTTCCGCATCTTCCCACATCTTGGATATCGCACGGGCATATTCCTCCACGCTTCCTTTCCGGCATATATAGCCTGTGACCCCGTCTTCCATATACTCCCTTGTCCCTCTGCAGTCCGAAGTAATCAGCGGAATCCCGCCTGCCATAGCCTCGATCGCCGCAATCCCCAGTCCTTCCCGCTTGGACGGAAACGCAAAACAGTCCGCACATTGCAGCATATCCGGGATGTCCCGCCGGAAACCATACATCTTAAACTGACTGCCGATGCCCAATTCCTCCGCCAGCCTGTTAAGATAATCTGCCCTTTTCCCCTTTCCGCATATCCCGTAATGGATTTTCGGGTTGCCCAGCTTGGCCAATGCCCGCAGAATGACTTCATGATTTTTATTCTTATTCACTTCTCCTACCGATAATATGTAAAAAATATCTTCCCCGATACCTAGGCTGCGGCGCATCCGCTGCCGGGTCACGGGTTCTTTCCTGAATTTTTCCGTGCGCACCCCCACCCCCGGAATCTGCACACGCATCTGCTTCCCTTTCAGGCGGAAAGCAGCCGTCCTTTTATAATCCTCTTCATTGATGGTAATCAGGCAGTCCGTAAACCTTGCCAGCATGGCTTCCGCCGGAAAGTAAAACAGCCAATTGACCAACGGCGCACCATTATAAAAATGAAATCCATGCGCCGTATAAATAACGCTTACCTTCCCGCTTCCGCAGAAAAATGCAGCCAGCCGCCCAAGCACGCCGCCAAGGGGATTATGGCAATGCAGCAGTTCTATCCCCTCTTCCCTGATTACCTTGCAAATCTGATAAAATGCTTTTATATTGTGAGCCAAATGTATCGGCGATTTTTCAATGTCTATCTGATAAAGCTTTATTCCCTGTTGTTTCAGTTCTTCCTGATCTGATTCATAAACCGGATTACGGAAATTGGAAGCATAATGAAGTTCGCAGCCCAAATTCTTTAATATCCCAACATCATTCATCTCAAACTGTGCCAAAAATCCGCTTATAGTTGTAACAATCAAAACTTTTTTCATGCCTGGCTCCCTTTGACAGCCCTGCAGCCCCAAGCTATCCGGTTCTTTCGCAATTCTTTTGGGGCAGCCGGCCATCCGGCCCGCTGCCCTGCCACACTTTTGGTTTAATGAAAATCATGATTTTCTTTTTGCCTGTCTGTCAGGCCTGTCTGACTTAAGGAAGCGCTACAAATGCAACAGCCCCTGAATTTGTCAGGTTAAGTACCACATGGTCTTCCCTTACTTCTACTACTTCTACGTCAATCCATGCGCCGTTTACATATTGTTTTACGGCAACCTTTGCGTTACCTGCCAATCCCTTTAAGTAGAAATTGATAGTAGCTACATTGTAATTTGCCCCGGGGAACTTAACGGACAATACATTCAGAAGAGTTCCTCCAAGAGCCGTAGCCTGGTTTACGGCATCATATGCCGTATTTTTGTTTACTTTTGCCAATGTTGCCGTCAAGTTGGTAGCAACACCATTAATAATAATCTTTCCGCCCTGTCCTACCGGCATAGCATTTTCAACTCCGGGTGTTGAGACAACCGCATTGTTGTAATACTCTCCGGCTGACATGCCGCGGTCTGCCGCTGCCTGTGCATCCGATGCATTAGTGAAGCCTGCGGATGCCAGCACTGCCTGCGCAGACGGGCTGGCCGCCGATACTGTGGTTGCACACAGAAGTACGGAAGCACTTAAAACTGCAATAAACTTTTTCATTGTTCCATTTCTCCTTTCCTTTTTTTAAACCTCAGAAATTGCCCAAGTGTGGTCTATATTAACATCTATGATGCCAATACCTGATTGGGGGATCATCCATGTCACAGCATGGTCACGGCCTGCTCCTGACAGACAGCACAGTTTTGCATGTGAATCAAATACGATTGCGCATCGCCGGTGTCTGTTGCTTTTTGCATATCTTTGCGTCTTTCTTGATTTACAAATTCCTGTTTTAAACGTAATTTCACATTATGTTTAAAACGTACTTATTATATACGCTTATAACGGGTATTGTCAATACCTCTTTAGGAAGATAATAGAAATAACATAGGTGTGATTACTGTCCTTACGTCACTCTTCCCTAGTACATCGTTGCGCAAATAACTATACCAATCACTTGCCGAACGATGTACTAGAGCGTGTTTGAAAATTGCTTTCCGGCAGATGTGCGTCACAATTTGCGGGAAATTTGTGCCAAAGGAAGGGCGCATAGCGGGCTATGTAACCTGAAGTTTCACACTTTCTGCGCGGAAATCCCGGGTTTTTCACAATGTCGGGCGTTCCCATTTGCGTCATGTTTTCAGGACATTCATGCTCCGGAAACAGGCTCGGCTGATTATTCGTGGGAATATATAAAAATCTGCGCTTTTTCCATTGTATTCATATTTATTTTAAAATTGGGGGATTTCATTGTGTAAGATGCCACGGCTTTTACGGCAGTGATATGGTCTTTTATAGTTATGCCTCTCATTGGGGCATAACGTGCTTATATCCGCGGGCAATGACTCCGGTGGCTGCCCGCAGGCATATGACAGCCGCAGTGAGGGTCGGATGCACCGTCGATAACGGCAGAATATCAGACGATGTTTCGCGGCAGTCACCCGGTTTTATGAAATGGATATAAAATGCGGAAAAGCGGGGATTATATACAATGGAGGTTTTGCTTATGAATCAGACATATGACCGCCTTGCTGCCGGCGATAGGCTGCGTCTGAAACGCACTTTGCTGGAGATGACTCAGGATGAAATGGCGGAAAAAATTAACCGGGCCCCTAAATATTATGCGGACATTGAACGCGGCAACTGCGGGATGTCCATAGAAACCTTACTGGCTCTCTCCGAAACTTTGAATATGTCCTTGGATTATATCCTGCTCGGGGACATAAAAAAAGAACGGGAAAAAATCCATACAGAGGAAGTATCTGCCGTTATGAGCCTTTTGGACAGCTGCAGCAAGAAAAACCGCGACTATGCCCTCCGCATGCTTAAACTGTTTCTCATAGCCTGCGACAAAGAGGAAAAAGCGGCAGGCCATGAAAACGGCGAAGACAGCGCTGACAGCGGCAATGAAAACAGCAGCCGCGATCAATGCAATGACAACCATTCCAATCCTATGGTTGACGCACAAAAAGGAATGTCAGGCTGACATTCCTTTTTCATATCCATATATCAATCTTTCCTGCCCTGCGGATACATTCCGTCCACAATTTTTTCTATCAGTAATTTTTTCACATAAGCGTCAAAACTCAGCATGCAAATAAAGGAAAAAAGCTGCAGCATCTCCCGGCTCTCCTCCGGCGCATCCTGAAATGTGGCTTTGGACTGCTCGTATTTCTGCATGACATCCTCTTTCATTAAATCCACATGCAGCTTTTCCAAGCCAAAGACTTCTTCATAAATATCCCCTAAATTAAAATCTTCCTTCTGGAAAAACTGCGCCGTCAGAGGTTTTAGCAGTGCTTGTATATCATTGATTGTAAGAATTCCCTTGTAATAATATATAAAAATCAGCAGTATCACATGTTCTCTGGAATATTTCTTTTTCACCGGAGGCGGAAGCAAATCATTCTTTGCATAATTATTGACCATTGTTTTCGTCAGAATCTTGTCCTCTTCCGGATGCCGTGCCGTATTCTTCAGCTTCTTTTCCACAAAAGTGGTTACCTGATCCATATATAAATCTATGTTGGGAATATCTTCCAGCTTTATATGCTGTATGCGGTCAAGGCTCTCCATAATACTGTCCAATAAGTTGTCTTTATCTATTGTCATAATAACACCTCTACACTCTATTATATAGTATCCAAAACCTCATAGCAAGCATATCTTACAATACTTTACCCCAGTTCTTTCAGCAATCCTTCATAAAGAAGCTGGTGCATCTTCTGTCCGTCAGGCTTTCCTTCCGCTTTCCCGGAAGTGAGGTATATGGCATAAGCCAGTATTTTGGACATAACCACCATATTCATATAGAACATGGGCAGCTGTGCCTTAATCTCTCCTTGCCGGATACCTGCCCGGAGAACCTGCTCAAGCACATCCTGCGGCATCCGTATCCCGGAATCATTCTCCTTAATTTTCTTCTGCAGCAGCCGGCTGACCGGCCCGTTGTCAATCATCAGCTGAATGAACTGTATCAGGCAGTCCCGTTTTGCGATCTCCATGTCCATGCAGAGGAACATATAGTCAATCTTATCATGGAACTTCTCTATCTTGCCGACGCTTTCCATCATCTGTCCGCAAATCATGTCTATATGGTAAAGCAGCGCACTGCTTATGATTTCTTCCTTATTGCTGAAATATTCATAGGCCGTTCCTTTGCCTATCCCTGCACGCTTGGTAATATCCGATACTTTCACATCGCGTATATCTACATTTTCCCCTATCAGTTCTAAAACCGCCTCATACAATGCCTTTACTTTCGGCAACAAATCTCCCTTCATATATGCCCCATATCCCTTCTCTATCTCCCGGTGCAGCTTCCATGGCTGCGCCGGGAAAATCTTCTCTCTTAGAGCGTGTCTGAAAATTGCTTTCTGTCAGATGTACGCCACACTTTGCGGAGTTTTAAGAACATGCCTGCTCTTGCGTAAACACTCTACGCTTCTTTCTCCGCAGCCTTCTCCCGCCTGAATATATCATAAATACACGGCACAACGACCAAGGTAAGCAGCGTACCGTAAATCAGGCCACCGATCGTCACGATTGCCATAGGACGGGAAAGTTCTGCCCCCATATCGTGCCCGAAAGCCATCGTGGACAATGCCAATATGGTTGTCATGGCCGTCATAAGAACCGGACGCAGTCTGGTTCTCCCGGCCTCCACAATGGCCTCCCTTTTCTCCATGCCGCTCTCCCGCAGCTGGTTAATGTAATCCACCAGCACAATGCCGTTATTTACAATGACGCCGGCCAGCATGACAAATCCGATAACGGAAATGACACTTACTTCGCTGCCGCTTATGTACAGCCCGAGGAACCCTCCTGTAAATGCCAAAGGAATGGTGAACATAATGATAAACGGGGACAGTAACGACTGGAACTGAGCCACCATAATCAGATACATAAACACAATCGCCAATATAAGCATAAGCATAAGCTGCTCCATGGCTTCCATTATTGTTTCATTCTCACCGCTCATCATTAAAGTATAGCCTTCCGGCAGTTCATATTGATCCAGCTTCCTCTGTAAGTCCTGAGATACCAAGCCTACATTATAGCCTTCCGCAATGGAAGCCGTCACTCCTATATAGCGGTTCTGATCCGCGCGGTTCACCGAGGTAGGCGATACTTTCGTCTCAAACCGGGCAATATCCGACAGCCTTACTTTTTCTTTTGTGCCGTCCTTCTTGGCCACATCTATCTCCAGCTTTCTCACGGTTTCCCGTGTCAGCGCAATGTCTTTTGCGCTTTTCACATATACATCATATTCCTTGATTTCCGTCTCGAAAGTCGTCGCGCTTGTGGCATCCGCCAGTTTCGCCGCAATCTGCTGAAATACTTGCGCAACCGTCAGCCCATGCTCCATGGCCTTATCCCGGTCAATAATAATGCGCAATTCCTCCGCCGCATCTTCCATGCCGTCCGAAACTTCCGCCGTTCCTTCCGTGGCTGCCACAATGGCCGCCACATCGGTTGCTATCTCCTGCAGTGTATCCAGTTCACGGCCCCGCACCTGAATAGAAATACCGCTGCCTCCCAGTGCGCTCATATCCATAGAGGAAGTATTGATGACCAATTCCACGTCTTCCATGTCAGCCATCATCTCTTCAATCTGCCTAGCCAGTTCCTCCCCTGTCAGCTTCTTGTCCTCTTTCAGCGTAATATAAATATCGGTGACATTGGCTTCGCTGTCGCCCCCGCCGGTCAGAAGCATCATGGAAGAAGTGCTGGCCATGGCCCCCACATCCACCACATCCTCTAAGGAGCGGATTCTTTCTATAATCTCATCCGTCCTTTCCCCGGTCTCCGACAGTGGTGTGCCGTCCGGCAGTTTGACGCTGACGGTAATCTGCGTGCTCTCCATTTCCGGCATAAATGCCGTTCCTCTGGAAAGAGCCAGCATTGCGCTCACAATCACCAGCACCAATACAAGCAAAAGCACCAAGGGCTTCATTTTCAGGGAAAGGCGCAGCACCTTTTCATACCCCTTTACCAAAATGCCGAAAAATTTACTTTCTTTCTCGTCCTCTTTTGTTTTCCGCAGCATCTTCGAAGCCATGGCGGGCACGACGGTAAGCGCCACCGCCAGACTGGCCACAAGAGAATAACCGAAAGTCAGCCCCATATCCACAAAAAGCTGTCTGGTAATCCCCTCCGTAAATACAATGGGAAGGAACACGCAAACGGTAGTCAGCGTGGATGCCATAATTGCCCCGGCCACCTCTCTTGCCCCTTCAATAGCCGCTTCCCGCATGCTTCTGCCCTCGCTGCGCATACGGTATATATTCTCAATGACCACGATGGAATTATCCACCAGCATGCCCACACCCAGCGACAGACCGGACAGTGAAATAATGTTCAGCGTCACACCGCTGAAATACATGCATGCAATAGCCGTCACCAAGCTGATCGGAATGGAAAAGGCAATAATAAGGGTTGGCCTTAAATCTTTCAGAAACACTATCAGAACCAGAATGGCCAGTGCCGCACCGAACAGAAGGCTGCTGGCGATGGAATCCATGACCATGTCTATATAAATCCCCTGATCCATCAGGATAATCATGGAAAGATTTTCATTCTCTTCCGACATTTCCTCAAATTTCGCCTTCAGTTTATCGGACACATCGCCGGTGGAATACCCCGTCTGTTTCTGCAAAGTAAGCAGCACTCCTGCACTGCCGTTAATATTCGTATAAATATCGGCGGAATTATCCGTCATAAAGACATCTGCCACATCGGCAAGGGTAATCACATCCACGCCTTCCATATCCGGATTCAGAATCGGCATGGCCGCCAGTTCTTCCACCGTGCCCGGCTTGTCGCCTACCCGCACCAGATAATCGATGCCCTCTTCCGTCACATATCCTCCCGGCATGGAAAAATTCTGTGCCGCCAGCAAAGATTTTACGGTATCGGATGTCAGGATATCCGTCATGTCCGCCTGCGCATAAGCATCTTCCTTCGCCTCTTCCAGCTTCTCCATTCCCTCTGCCAGCTGTTCTTCCCCTTCTTTCAGCTGTGACAGTGCATCGTCCAATTGCTTAACCGCATCGTCAATCTGCTCCTGGCCTGTCTCCAGCTGCTTTTCCCCCGATTCCATCTGCTGCTCCGCCACCGTCATCTGCATCTCGCCCAAGTCCAGCTTGGTCTGGGCATTGGCCAATTCCGTAGCCGCCTGAAGATTTCCTTTGTAAAGCTGTTTCAGCCCGTCGTCCACCTGTTTCAGATTCTCATTGATCGGCCCGATGGAATCCCGCAGCTGCTGCAGCATGCCGTCCAAATCAAGGTTAGGTATATTCAGCCCGCTCTGCTGAATCATATTCTGAATTTCTTCCCGCAGCTGCACCAGACGGTTCTTTGCCTCCTCTATGCCTGCTTTTTCTTGCGCAAGCCTTTCCCGCTGTGCTATCAACCCGGCCTCCGGATCGTTCTTCTGATAGTCCAGTTCCGCCTTCTGGCTTTCCAAGCCGGCCTTTCTTTCCTGCAGATAACCGGCTACCTCACTGCCGGGCAGCGACCCGTCATATTCTCCAAGCAACGCTCTGATTTCATCGGCTGTCCCGTATGTAGGGGGATTATTGTTCAATTCCTCCAAAATATAGGATACATCCTGATCCGGATAGCCGGAGGCATAGGTAATGGCGGCATCCATGGCGGTAATCTGCCGGTCTATGTCCGCTAACTGGCTGTCCAGTTCGGCCAGCTGCCCGTCCAATGCGGCGATTTCCGCATCCAGTTGAGCGATACGGATGTCCATCTCAGCCAGTTTCTCGTCCAGGCCGCCCTGAGAATCCCCTACGGCACCGTCCAGCTTTTTCTTAATTTCCTCGATCATGGTAATCTGAGCCGTAATATTTATCTTTGCCGCTTCCAGATCCGCCTTTGCCGTCAGCAGCATAGTTTCCGTCTCCGCCAGCTGCTGTGTCACTTCCTCCTTCTTTTGTTCCAGCTGCCGCTTTCCGTCCTCCAGTTTGGCCTTATTTTCTTCCAGCTCCGCTTTCCCGTCTTCCAGTTCCTGCCTGGAATCATTCAATTCCTTCTGCGCATCCGCCAGTTCCGCCTTCCCGTCGGCGATTTCTTTCTTACCGTCCTCCAGTTCCTTCCGGCTGTCCTCCAGCTGCTCTTCCTGCTCTTCCAACTCCCCGTCAATATAGCCAAACACCTGCTGATTGATTTTATCTATCTTGTCCTGCCGGATAATCACATTTACGCTCTCCTCCAGCAGACCCGTGGCACTGGCGCTGGCCACACCCTCAATGCTTTCCAGTTCCGGAACTATCGTCTTCTTCGCCAGTTCACTGACTTCCGCATCCGTAGCCCCTTCCATGCCCACTGCCGCCACCATGACCGGCATCATATCCGGATTCAGCTTCATAATAATAGGATTGCCCACGGAATCATCCCAATAACTCTTTATCTGATCCAAATTCTCCCGTATTTCCAGAGAAACCGCATTCATGTCCGCGCTCTGTGCAAACTCCATAATCACCATGGAATAATTCTCACTGGATACCGAACTTATGCCTTCAATATTGCTCACCGTAGCCATGGAAGACTCCACCGGCTTGGTCACTGCCATCTCCACCGTCTCCGGACTGGCTCCCACATATGTAGTCATTACAATCACATAAGGCAGATTTATATTGGGAAGCAAATCCGTCGTCATCTTCGTCAACGAAACAATCCCCAACACAACCGCCATGATTACCCCTACCAGTACAGTATAGGGTTTCTTTACGCTAAACTTCGAAATCATCTGTTCCAACCCTTTCTTATTTTATCATACTGCCATATCTTTCCGTAATATGCCGCCGGCCGTTAAACCGTCCGACCAGTCGGTCAATCCGTTTTTCATTATATCACACAAAAAAAACATGTCAAGAATTTATTCCCCTCCTCCTACGGAAATCAATTTTCGGTTCTGTGCCGCACCGGTGTCGATGTTTCGGCTGGGCGTATCGCTATGGACGGCGCAGCCCGGCAAGAGATCGCGGTAACAGAAATGCAGGCTGTAACTGAAGTGCGGGCAGTGACAGAAGTACAGGCAGCAACAGAAGCGCGGGCAGTGGCAGAAGCGCAGGCTGAGACAGCAGGGCAGGCAGTAACTGAAGTGCACGCAAAACAGTAATTTTTCAGACCATCGAAAAACGCCAGTACTTAGGCACTGTATTTTAGTGCCTT
>CAJUIM010000097.1:0-6136 GCA_910586275.1 uncultured Lachnospiraceae bacterium
GCAACCTCTATGCAGTCCTTATTTCAAGTTTCCTGTTTGCAATCTGGCATTTAAACGGCGTCCAGTTTATTTCAGCTTTGTTTATGGGCGTGATCATCGGGTACGCAGTTATTTTGACAGACAATGTCTATATCGGGGTGGTGATCCATGTTGTGAATAATGCTTTTTCACTTTTTAATGGGGCTGTTTTGAATAAGCTGTGGGATTTCGAGGGCAGCTTTGCTTTTGCACCGATTGGAATCGGGATTTTATTATTGGTGTTTGGTATTTTGATGCTCCGGCGTGAAACGCGGAAAGTGGCATGACAGATAAGAGCAGAAAAGGAGCAATAGAAAGGAATCTGGATGCGGTGCCTGCAGTGGGTCTTGTTGTCAGCAATTAATCTTAGAAATTTTTTTCCGGAGATTTTTAGCAGACGGAGCAATAGCGTTTAGGTACAGTTTGTTTTTGAGCCATTCAAGATTTGTGTTTTGAGCAAAAAAGCAGTAATTAGATTGAGTGTATATCAATAAGATGCATTCGTCAATCGTCACATTAAATAATGTCAAAATAAAAACATCAATCTATGCCCATTTTACCTTTTTTCTATCGTTCTTAAGACAAAAAGGATTGACAAACTGCAAAAGATTGCATATTCTGTGATAAGAGGAAAATTAAAGGGCTAGGTAAAAGCTGTGAACAGGGAGAGTAAGTTATCCGGCAGTTGCAGAGAGGGAGTGCCGTCAGGCTGCAAGCAGTCCCAACAGGAGGATAACCGAAGTGCATCTGTGAGCTGATGCGGGGAAAGGGGCTTTCGGGCTGCGAAGTATCCGGATCCGGGGAAAGCACGTTACGCTTTTGAGGGAAAGACATCCTGTGAAACGAGAGGCTGTCTTTAATTAAGAGTGGAACCGCGGAATGACTTCGTCTCTTTTTCTTTGAAGGAAGAGGGACGGAGTTTTTTTACTTCCGGGAGCGGCAAGGCAGTACTAGTATGACCCACACCGCAGCAGTTCCTAAGCATTTCAGTCATGGCTAAAGCCGGCATCAGGAGGCACAGACATGGGTTTCATAAAACGGATACAGGAAGAGATAGCGGTCATCAGGCAAAGGGACCCGGCTATCCATTCTTCCATGGAGGTATTTTTATATCCCAGTTTCAAGGTAATGCTGCATTACCGTGCGGCACATAAATTATATCTGAAAAAGCATTATTTCTTGGCAAGGTGGGTATCCCAGAGGGGAGTGCGCAAGACAGGGATAGAGATACACCCTGGGGCAGAAATCGGGAAGGGTTTTTTCATCGACCACGGGAACGGAGTGATTATAGGGGAGACTACGGTAATCGGTGATAACGTGACTCTGTATCAGGGCGTTACGCTGGGCGGAACGGGAAAGGAGCAGGGCAAGAGGCATCCTACCGTAGGGAACAATGTGATGATAAGTGCGGGGGCAAAGGTATTAGGTTCTTTTAAAATCGGGGATAATTCTAAAATAGGTGCAGGAAGCGTTGTTTTGGAAGAGGTTCCCAGCGGTTCTACGGTGGTGGGGGTGCCGGGGCGTGTGGTAAAAAGAAAGAAACAATGTTTCCCGCAGGAAGAAATGGATCAGACGAACCTGCCGGATCCGGTGAAGGAGGATATTTCTAATCTGCAGCGTGCCAACAGCCAACTGACCAACCGGCTGTTGGAACTGGAAGAAACCGTGAAGCGGCTGCAGCGGCAGGCGGAAGAAAAGAAGTAGGAGAACTGTGACAGGGGAAGAAAAGAAGAAGTGGGCAGGCAGCGGCAGGCGGAAGAAAAGAAGCAGTAGGAAAACGGTAGCAGGCGGAAAAAAAGAAGAAGTGGGCAGGCAGCGGCAGTCAGAAGAAAAGAAGCAGTAGGAAAACGGCGGCAGGCGGAAAAAAGAAGAAGTAGCCAGGCTGCGGCAAGCGGAAGAAAAGAAAAAGTAATAGGACGGCAGCAGACGGAAGAAAGAAACAGCAGGCGGACGGCAGTAGGGGGAAGAAAAAAGTGGGCAGGCTGCGGCAAAACGGAAAAGGGATAAGAAGAGAAAAGGGATAAGAAGAGAAAAGGAGTAAGAAGAGAAAATGAAAATTTACAACACATTATCAAAGAAGAAGGAAGAATTTGTTCCCATTGAGGAAGGGAAAGTCAGGATGTATGTCTGCGGCCCAACGGTTTATAATCTTATACACATCGGGAATGCAAGGCCGATGATTGTATTCGACACGGTGCGCAGGTATATGGAGCATAAGGGATATGAGGTGAATTATGTATCCAATTTTACGGATGTGGATGATAAGATTATCAAAAAGGCCATTGAAGAAGGCGTGGAAGCCGGCGTGATATCCCAAAGGTATATCGAAGAATGCAAAAAGGATATGGAGGCTATGAACGTAAAGCCTGCGACGACCCATCCTCTGGCAACCGATGAAATCGGCGGTATGCTGGAAATGATACAGACTCTGGAAAAGAAAGGATATGCCTATAAGGCTGCGGACGGGACGGTTTATTTCCGGACACGGAATTTTAAGGAATACGGAAAGCTGTCCCATAAGAATCTGGACGACTTACAGGGCGGTAACCGTTCCTTGCTTGTTTCCGGGGAGGATCAGAAGGAGGATAGCCTTGACTTTGTGCTATGGAAGCCGAAAAAAGAGGGGGAGCCGTATTGGGAATCTCCATGGTGCAACGGCAGGCCGGGCTGGCATATCGAGTGTTCCGTCATGAGCAAAAGATATTTAGGGGATGAAATTGATATTCATGCAGGCGGCGAAGATTTGGTATTTCCTCATCATGAGAATGAGATTGCCCAGTCCGAGGCGGCCAACGGAAAACCTTTTGCCAGATATTGGATGCATAATGCGTTTCTGAATATTGACAATAGAAAAATGTCCAAATCTGCAGGGAATTTCTTTACGGTAAGAGATATCGGCGAAAAATATGATCTGCAGATATTGCGGTTTTTCATGCTCTCCGCTCACTACAGAAGCCCCTTGAATTTCAGCGGGGAATTGATGGAAGCGGCGAAAAGCGGGTATGAAAGGATTGTCACAAGCGTCGGCAATCTGAATTATCTGCTGAAGAACGGGCTTCCGGATTCAATGTGCGGGAATGAGGAAGCCCTTCTGAAGGAACTGGAAGGGTTTTGCGTAAAATTTGATGAAGCCATGGACGATGATTTCAATACGGCCGATGCGATTTCCTCCATTTTCGAATTAGTGAAATTTGCCAATACCTATGCAGGGGAAGGAAGCAGCGCACCGTTTGTGCGGGCAGTGAAAGAAAAAATTGTGGAATTGTCGGATATCTGCGGGCTGAAGGTAGAGAAAGAAGAGGAACTTCTGGACGGGGAAATCGAAAAGCTGATAGGGGAGCGGCAGGCAGCCAGAAAAGCAAAGAATTTTGCGCGTGCAGATGAAATCCGTGATGAATTGTTGAATAAGGGTATCCTTTTGGAAGATACCCGAGAAGGTGTTAAATGGAAGAGAGTTTAAGTTTACTGGCACAGCTGAAGAAAGAATTTGCATGCAAAGAGGTGGATATCAGAGAATATTCGCCTCTTGCACTTGCCTACATCGGGGACTGCATATATGATTTGGTGATCCGTACCGTTGTGGTGGGGCGGGGAAACCGGTCGTCCAGCCAACTTCATAAATCGGCCACCAAGTATGTAAATGCCGGGGCGCAGGCGGCTATGGCCGAGGCTCTGCAGGACTGCCTGACGGAAGAGGAAGCGGCGGTTTATAGAAGAGGAAGGAATGCAAAATCTTATACTACGGCAAAAAATGCCTCGGTCATAGATTACCGTAAGGCTACGGGATTGGAAGCATTGATGGGATATTTATATCTGCGGGACGATATGGGACGGGTTATCGACCTAGTGAAGCTTGGGCTGGACAGGCTGGGCATGGAAATATAAAATGGGCCGATTATTAATTTTTGCTTAAGAATCGTTTAATATTCGTAAAAACAGTGGATATATTAGGAATATTCTGTTATATATAATAAACGACAGATAAATTTACCGTTTTTTATGATGATATCATAAGAAAAAGATATAATATGGAAAATGATATAACTAAAAATCATTGAAAGGGAATCTGATTAAATGATATGGTAAATGAAAATCATTGAAAGGGAATCTGATTAAATGATATGGTAAACGAAAATCATTGAAAGGGAATCTGATTAATGATATGGTAAACGAAAATCATTGAAAGGGAATCAATCTGATTAAATGATATGGTAAACGAAATCATTGAAAAGAATTCAATGAAATAATTTGGTAAGCAAAAGCTGCTTAAGAGAATGAAAGTACATTTTTATAATAAGAAAATTTTACCATGTGAAAATTAAGTAAGAAAACGGATGGAGAGGGAAGAGCATGAGGTACGAAGAATTTACCATAGAGGGAAGAAATGCCGTAATCGAGGCATTCCGTTCCGGCAAGACGATAGACAAAGTATTTATATTGGATGGCTGTCAGGACGGGCCGATTGCCACGATTAAGCGGGAGGCAAAGAAACAGGATACTTTAATGAAATTTGTGACAAAGGAACGTCTGGATCAGATGTCGGAAACGGGGAAGCATCAGGGGGTCATTGCATATGCGGCTGCTTATGAATATGCGGAAGTGGAGGACATGTTAAAGCTGGCGGAAGAAAAAGGCGAGCCGCCTTTCCTTATTCTTTTGGATAATATTGAGGATCCCCATAATCTGGGAGCCATCATCCGTACTGCGAATCTGGCAGGGGCACATGGTGTCATTATTCCGAAAAACCGTGCGGCCGGACTGACTGCCGCGGTGGCGCGTACTTCGGCGGGGGCGTTAAACTATACACCGGTGGCGAAAGTGACCAATATGGCAAAGACCATAGAGGGGCTGAAGAAACAGGGACTTTGGTTTGTATGTGCGGATATGGACGGCAAGACGATGTATCAGCTGGACTTGAAAGGCCCTATAGGGCTGGTGGTCGGCAGTGAGGGAGACGGCGTAGGCAGGCTTGTGAAAGAAAAATGTGATTTTGTAGCTTCCATTCCGATGAAGGGGGATATTGATTCCCTGAATGCATCGGTGGCAGCAGGGGTATTTGCGTTTGAAATCGTACGGCAGAGATTGCTGTAAGAACAGGCGGCAGGAAGGTTGAAGTAATTATGAAAAAGGGCATGAATCAAATTCAAAAAGGTTTGCTTGTGGCAATCGGCGTACTGTCGATTATCTTGGCGGCGGTTCTGGTTTCCAAGGGTATAGGATTTTATCAGGACAAAAAGCAGGAAAAGGAATGGGCGGCAAGGCATCAGGAAATACAGGAAGAAATTGTCAGCGTTCAGGTGAAGATAGAGGAACTGGCGGGAGACGCGGATGCGCTGCAGGCATTTTTGGATGAACAGGTGAATTCCGTATTGGTATTGGATGAGTGGCAGGCGGAGGGGCAGGAGCCTGCAGGACAGGAAGGCAGTCAGGAATCGGCAGGGCAGATGCCGGACGGAAGCGGACAGGGCTCATCAGCCATGCAGGGAGAAACCGGTGATGAGGCACAGGAAGTCACTTCCGGGGCCATTGTGATTCAGACGGAGGAAATGCCGCAAGACAGCCAGCCTGCGGAAACAGGAAACACGGAACCTGCCGGAGAAGCGACTGCTTTGCCGGAAGTAAGTGATCAGGCATTGCAGGAAGCAGCGGAAGGAGCCATTATCATAGATGCGCCACCGGCGCCAATACCTCCGGCGGAGGAAACGATTCCGGCAGACGTACCGGGCGATTCCGTATCCGGAAACGGAACGGCCGGAACGGAAGGAAGCGGAGAGTCGTCCGGCGAAACGGAGGAAGATACGGTGTCCGGAAACGGAACGGCCGGAACAGAAGGAAGCGGAGAGTCGTCCGGTGAAGCGGAGGAAGATACGGTGTCCGGAAACGGAACGGCCGGAACGGAAGGAAGCGGAGAGTCGTCCGGTGAAGAGGAGGAAGATACGGTATCCGGAAACGGAACGGCCGGGACGGAAGGAAGCGGAGAGTCATCCGGCGAAGCGGGGGAAGATACGGTATCCGGAAACGGGACAGCCGGAACGGAAGGAAGCGGAGAGTCATCCGGCGAAACGGAGGAAGATACGGTGTCCGGAAACGGAACGGCCGGAACGGAAGGAAGCGGAGA
>CAJUIM010000097.1:6236-14509 GCA_910586275.1 uncultured Lachnospiraceae bacterium
AGGAAGATACGGTGTCCGGAAACGGAACGGCCGGAACGGAAGGAAGCGGAGAGTCATCCGGCGAAGCGGGGGAAGATACGGTGTCCGGAAACGGGACGGCCGGGACGGGAGCAGATACCGTATCCGGAAACACAGCGGATTATATGGAAGAAGCGGAGACGATATCCGGAAATGCCGTGGTAAACGGACAGGTGATACCCTTTGAGAGAGACGAAGCGGAGCCGACTCTGGAGCAGAGACGGAAAATACGTTCCTCCTATTTGGAGACTTTGCAGATAAACGGAGAAGACAGGGCGGTTTTAGACAGCAGCAGCTATGATTTTTCCGATGTCAGGATTGCCTGCTTGGGCGACAGTTTAACGGAAGGCAGTAATTTGGACAAAATGGAGAACTATCAGCAGTATTCATACCCTTCCGTGTTAAAGAATCTTCTGAATGCCGAAGAGGTCTATAATTTAGGAATGGGTGGTTCTTCTTATGGGAGATATTGGGACAATGCTTTTGTAGACCGATATCATGCCATTCCGCAGGATGCGGATATTATATTGGTCATGGGAGGAACAAACGATGGATTTGCCGCTTCCGAGAAAGAACTGGGAAGTCTGCAAGAGAAGAAGAAAAGAACTTTTTACGGTGATGTAGATGAACTGATGCAGGGGCTGAAAAGGGATTATCCCAATGCAAAGATTGTTTTCGCCACTCCTCTTCCCAACGTACTTCATGACTATTTAAGGGCGCAGAGGTCGGAATTGCTTCCTCAGAGCCTGTATGCAAAGGCAATTAAAGAATTGGCGGATCAGTATCAGATCGAAGTGATTGATTTATATAACTCCAACATTTTGGATACCCACGATGCACAGGTAATCGCCAACTATATGCCTGACGGCGTGCATGGGAACCCGGAAGGCTATCGGATATTGGCCGAGCATATTGCAAGTGAACTGATAGAGATTGCAGAGCGCGGCGGATTGGAGAACGGGAGTGCAGGCACGGTCAGCGGAAATGCCGTTTCCGGCGCAGATGCTATGACTCCTGCGGAGGGCATGGTTCCTGACGGGACTCCGGCAGAGGGAATGCCGGAGCAGGCAGCGGAGACAGTCAGCCCGGAAGAGAGACAGCGTGCGGAAGCGGAGAGGCTGGCCAGAGAGAGGGAAGAAGCGGAAAGAGCCGCAGAAAACAATCGGAAAGTTGCTGCTGATGCAATGGTCATAGCACCGGTGCCGGATGCGGTGCCGGCACAGCCAGCCTCTCCGGAAACGGCGCTGCCGGGTGAAATGCCGGTGCCGGAAGACAATTACCAATATGACGGTGAGGCTATTGTGATTCAGTGAGGCAGCCGGTCAGCAAAGCCGGGAACAAATGGAGGTGGAAAGATGTGAAGAGAAGTCGGTTATCTTATGATGAGTGGAAATGTATTGTTTCTAAAGACATATTGGGGAAAACGGTGAACTCGGAGTTGCTGAATGGCTATCTTGGGCTTTTAGAAATCAAAGAGGTCAGCAAAGCGCAAATCTGGAAATTTAACGGAGAAGATATTACAGTCTGTGACAAAGGAAGAAAATGGCTGTCGATTCTGCCATGTAATGATTGGTATTGCATAACTGCCATGATGGATGAGGACGGAAAAATCCTGCTGTGGTACATAGATATGATAGCGGCACAGGGAGTCGATGCGGATGGAATGCCATATTTTGATGATTTATATTTGGATCTGATAGTCTATCCGGATGGGACGATCATAGTCGATGATATGGATGAATTGCAGGATGCATTGGCAAAAGGGGATATTACAAAGGAACAATTTAATCTTGCGCTTGAAACCAGCAAGAGATTGCAGCAGGGACTGCTGAGCAATGTTTCTTCCCTTATAGAATATACAAGAAAGTGTCATGAGATCGTGAAAGGATGTCAGTCATACGGAAAATCATATTGATAGGATATGCATACGGAACGTTGTTAATATTAATGCAGGCGGCGCATGGATGCGCGGATAGGTAAGTAAATGCAGGATTCATATAGTCAGTACAGCGATGAGGAATTGATTGTCCGTCTGCGCGACGGAGAAGAGCCGATTACGGATTATATTATGGATAAATATAAAAATTTAGTAAAAAGCAAGGCTAAATCTATGTATATTCTTGGCGCGGACAATGACGACCTGATTCAGGAGGGTATGATAGGTTTGTTTAAGGCTGTCCGTGACTATGACAGCGGACGGGATGCCAGTTTCTTTACATTCGCCGATTTGTGCATATCGAGACAGATGTATACGGCAGTACAGGCTTCCGGACGCAAGAAGCATGCCCCTCTGAACAGCTATATCTCACTTTACAGCCAAGTACATAGCGATGGGGAGCAGGACGGAGAGGAGGCGCAATTGCAGAACATATTAGTCTCCAAGGCAGGGCAGAGTCCGGAGGAAATGCTTATAGACCGGGAAAATGTGGAAGTGCTGGAAAAGATTATAGAGCGGGAACTGAGCGCTTTTGAAAAGCAGGTGCTGGACTTATATATTACCGGCATGAGTTATGTGCAGATTGCAAAAGTGCTTGGAAGGGACGGGAAATCTACGGACAATGCCCTTCAGAGGATTAAGGGGAAGCTGCGGAAGGTGATTGGGAATACGGGACGGATATAAGTAGTTTCACAAAACAGCCGAATAAAACAGACAGTGGGCGGAAGCAATGAGTGCTTCCGCCTTTTTGTCTGCCATATAAGCCGAAAGAATCTTCCCTCCGGCAGGAAATCGGAGGAAGGACTGCCGTATGTGGCGCGGATTCATATAAAATAAACATAAATATAAAGGAAAACGGTCAATATTTTATGGAAATATCTATTGACCGATGGTCGAAAAAATGTTAAATTTTAAAGGTAACAAGTCGACCAATGGTCGAAAATGGGCTGAAGAAAGAAGGAGGAAAGTCATGACATATGCAGAGTTTTTTTCAAAAATAAAAGGAGAATTTATGGGAGCGGATGTCAGCGATGTGAAGGAGCATTTGGCATATCAGTTTAATATTACGGGGGAAGCAGAAGGGATTTTTTATGTGGAGGTGAAAGAGGGGAAGCTATATGTGGAGCCTTACGAGTACTTTGACAGGGATGCGGTTTTTATCTGCGAGGCGGATACTCTGACAAAGATTGCGGATGGCAAGCTGGATCCTATTTTGGCAGTTACGCTGCAGAAACTCCGGGTGGAAGGAAATATTGAGAAGGCACTGAAGTTCAAGGAACTGGTGGATAAGAAAAGCAGCAAGAAGAAAAAATAACGGGACAGCCGGATCGGATACGGAACCCCGGAGGTAGGAAAATGGGAAAATTATTAAAAAGGGCGGCAATATTGGCAGGCCTGTTTACGGCTGCGGAGGCCGGTGGGTCGGCGTATTTTTACCGTAGGACAATGAAACGGAATAAGGCAAAGGTAGAACGTACCATAAAGATGTCGGGAACCGATTGGGATCAGTATAGGCCGCTGATGAAGGAAAAGAAAGAGGCCATGCTGTCCCATCCCCATGAGGATGTGCATATTTATTCGGAGGACGGGCTGAGGCTGCATGCAACTTATTTCCCTAACGGGGAGACGGATAAGGCGGTGATTTGCTTTCACGGATATACCAGTGAGGGGATGAGCGATTACATAGGGCTGTCGGATTATTATCTGAGGAACGGATACCGGCTGCTGCTGCCGGATGCCAGGGCGCATGGAAGCAGCGAAGGGGAGTATATCGGATTCGGGTGTCTGGATAGGTATGATGCACTCGGATGGATAAAATGGATGACCGGCCGATGCGGCGGGAACGTGCGGATTCTGCTGCACGGGACATCCATGGGCGGAGCCACCGTGCTGATGACGGGCGGGCTGGAACTGCCGGAACAGGTAAAAGGGATTGTTTCGGACTGCGGGTTCACATCGCCGAAGGAGGTATTTACCCATGTGCTCCATACGATGTATCATCTGCCGGCATTTCCGATGATACAGATTGCGGATATTGTGAATAAGAAAAAGGCCGGGTACGGGTTGGATCAGTGCAATGCAGCCAGAGAAGCGGCCAAGATTTCGGTGCCGGTGCTTTTAGTGCATGGGGATGCGGATACATTCGTGCCATGCGGCATGTGCGGAAAAATCTATGAAAACTGCCG
The DNA here is from genome assembly GCA_910586275.1 of uncultured Lachnospiraceae bacterium. Taxonomy (GTDB): domain Bacteria; phylum Bacillota; class Clostridia; order Lachnospirales; family Lachnospiraceae; genus Kineothrix. The sequence continues at coordinate 10,377 of CAJUIM010000097.1, forward strand.
GCAGGCGAAGCGGCTGATCGTAGAGGGCGCAGGGCATGCGGAAAGCTACTATAAAGATACGGATGCTTATGAAAGGGCATTGGATGATTTTTTGGAAGGAGCAGGATTATAATATGATGAAAACAAGGAATGGGTATCGGGTTTATCCGCTGACAGTGGCGCAGAAATTTCACTTTTTCTATCAGAAGTTCTGCCCGAAAAAGCAGGTGGTGAATATAGGGACCAGCCTGACCATTGAGGCGGAACTGGACTGGGAAGTGCTGAAGCAATGTATCTATAAGGCATATGAACGATGTGAGTCCATGCGGCTGCGCTTTGCCCTGGATAAGGACGGGGAATGCTATCAATATGTGGCGGAAAAAGAAGAAAGAGACATTGAATTTGTGGATTTCAGCGGGGAGACGATGGAAGCGGCGGAGGCAGCCATGCAGAGATGGACGGAAATCCCGTTCAGGCTGGAGGATTCTCCGATGAACCGCATTGTCATGATTAAGACATCGGATGGGTACAGCGGCATTTATATGCTGGTGGATCATCTGACCATGGATGCACAGTCGCTTATCTGCTTTATGAAGGATGTGATAGAACTGTACTGCAACCGTATGTTTGAGGATGTGCCGTATCCTAAAAACATGACTTCTTATATTGACCAGCTGGAAAAGGATCTGGCCTATGAGGCAGGGTGCAAAGGGAAGGAAAGGGATGCCCAATTTTTCCATAAGCTGATAGAATCTTCCGAACCGATTTACAATGGTATCGACGGACCGCAGAAACTGGAAGCAGAAAGGGAAAAGACAGGAAATCAAAAACTGCGGGCGGCAGTCAACGCATCTGACTCGGTGGATTCCGCTTTGGATATTTTCCATTTGGAAGAGGAACCGACAAAGAGGCTGATGGATTTCTGTGAGAAATATCATGTATCGCTGGTATGTCTTCTGCTGATGGGCCTTAGGACCTATTTCCAGAAAATGAACGGGAACGATGATGTCTCCATCAATACGGCAATTGCCAGAAGGGCAACACTGATGGAGAAAAAGTCCGGCGGCACAAGAATCCACTCCTTCCCGTTCCGGACAATCATACCGGAGGATAAGACCTTTTTGGAGGGAATTTATGAGATTCGTGACAAGCAGAACGAAATGTTCCGTCATGCCAATTTTGACCCGGTAGCATATTTCGGTTACCGCAGCCGGCTTTATCATAATGAGAATGGACAGACTTATGAGCCGATGTCACTGACCTACCAGCCTATGACATTGCAGGAAAAGGGGCTGGATAAGCTGGGCGGCATTAAGTATAAGACGAAATGGTATCCGAACGGTGCCACCACGCAGGCCATGTATCTGACGGTGATGCACCGGCCGGACGACAACGGGCTGGATTTCAATTTCGAGCATCAGGTCAAGGCAGTGTCAAGGAAACAGTTGGAATATCTGTATTATTATCTTTGCAAGATTATGTTTAAAGGCACGGAAAACCCGGAACTGACAGTGGGAGAAATCATGAAATTGATTTAATCCGGATGCATAGGCTCTGGAACATGCCGGAAAAGCATGCACACATATGGAAAGAAATATTTTCATGCGCATACTGGGACGGCAGGCCGGGCAGGAAAGAGAGGAGAAGTTTTATGTTTGGGAAACTGGTGGAAGTAATCTGTAATTATGTGGAAGTGGAGCCTGAGGCGGTAAAGCCGGATTCACGTTTTATGGAAGATCTTGGCTTTACGTCTTTTGATTTCATGAGTATGCTGGGGGAACTGGAAGACACTTTTGACGTGGAAGTGGATGAACAGGAAGCGGCGAAAATACGCACGGTAGAGGAAGCGGTAGAGTATCTGGAGAGGCTGGCAGGACAGCAGTAGGAGGGAAACATGGTTTACAGTACGATTCGTGAGATTCTGGCAGATGCGGAAAGGCGTTTCGGCAAGGAAGATGCCGTACGCTATAAAGTAAAGAAGGATACGGTGGAGTCAAAGACATACAGCCAGCTGAAAAAGGACAGCGAAAGCTTTTCCTGTGCCTTGGATTCTCTTGGGGAAAAAGGAGACCATATAGCCGTAATCGGGGCCACTTCCTATTTCTGGCTGCTTTCCTATTTCGGGATTGTGAACAGCGGAAGAGTGGCAGTGCCTTTGGATGCAGGGCTTCCGGCAGAGGAAATCTGCGAACTGACAGACAGGGCAGATGTGTCTGTCCTAGTGGCGGATGAAATGCGCAGGGATGTGATAGACATGGTAAAATCACGCTGTCCGAAACTGAAATATGTGATTTCCATGCAAAAGGAGGAAAGCGGCGGGGAAGTGCTTTCTTTAGGCCGGCTGCTGGAAGAGCATGAAGGGACGTACGACTTTATTCCCGAGGCAGACTCACTCTGTACGATTATGTATACTTCGGGGACTACTGGAAAGAGCAAAGGAGTGATGCTGACCAACCGGAATATGGCAGAAAATGCCACATGTCTGGATATGAAGTTTCCGGAACGCACGGTGCTGATGACAGTGCTTCCGATTCATCACGCCTATTGCTTAAGCATGGATATACTGAAGGGGATTTCCTTGGGGAGCGTCATCTGCATCAATGACTCCTTGCTTCGTGTGGCAAAGAACATTAAGCTGTTCCAGCCGGATATGATCTTAATGGTACCTTTAATGATAGAGACTATCGCCAAGAAACTGGAAGAAAGCGCATGGCTGCCGCCGGCCATAGTGAAGGCCAAGGTATTCGGCAAGCAGTTCCATACAATCTGCAGCGGCGGCGCGTATCTGAACCCGGCTTATATTGATTTATTTGCCCGTTATGGCATAACGATACAGCAAGGGTATGGCATGACGGAATGTGCGCCGGTTATCAGTACTAACTTAAGCTGGAATATCCGTAAAGATTCCGTAGGCCAGCTGATGCCGAACTGCGAAGCCAAGACTGTGGAAGAGGAACTCTGGGTACGGGGCAGCAGCGTAATGAAGGGTTATTATAAAATGCCGGAAGAGACGGCACAAGCCTTAGAAGACGGCTGGCTGAAAACAGGGGATCTGGGATATGTGGACGCAGACGATTTTGTCTATCTGACCGGAAGGAAGAAAAATCTGATTATTACAAAGAACGGGGAAAATGTTTCTCCGGAGGAACTGGAAAACAAACTGAGCGAGCAAAGGCTGGTGCAGGAAGTCCTTGTCCGCGAGAAGGAAGGAGTCATTGAAGCGGAGATTTTCCCGGACTATGAATATGCCAAAAAGAAAAAAATATCCGATATCCGGAAATCGCTGCAGGAAATCATAGATGCCTATAACCAACAGGCCGCAGCTTACAAAAGAATCTACGGCCTGAAAATACGGGAGACAGAGTTTGAGAAAACCCCGTCAAAGAAAATCAAACGTTGACATCACTCTGTTTCCTCTTCCAAGCCATCCTCTTCGGGGAGTTCCCCGTGCAGGATGGCAAGGATATATACCGCACGTTTATTGGCCCGCTCATAATACACATGGGCAGTCTGGGCGGCAGTGCCGTCAAAAGGCTCGCTTTCGTAAGCCTGATGATAGAGAGAAACGGCATCAGCCATATACTCATCCGCCTGCAGAGCCAAATCTTCCACGACGGCAAATTCTTCCGGCACCTTCAGGGAAGCCATCCACGAGAAATGCTCTTTCATTCCGTCCAATGCGGCAAGCAGTTCCGGGACAGCAGTTTCGGAGGACACATCAATACTGTTAATCCGGTTATCATAACCGGAAAGCTCCGCATAAAAAGTTTCCATATCCGATTTATACTGTTCCAACTCTTCATCCGTCCCGCAGCCGCCGAAAAAAAGTAAGATGAAAACGGCAAACAGCAAATAAAATGTTCTGTATTTCAAGAAATTCCCTCCGTTGTATTTTTCTCTTGGACAATCCGATCGTCTGACTGTAATTATGCTCCAGAGCGTATTTGAAAATTGCTTTCCGGCAGATGTGCGCCACAATTATTTTTCAAACACGCTCTAGTATAACATACCGTATATTGATACACAATAAAATCATCTGAAAATTGCGGGAATCAATTTTCGGTTTCATGCCTGCGCCGAAAATTGATTCCGATGTTTCCGTAACAGTTCAGCCTGAATGTAATGTTGGGAGGCGGACGCCCGTGCGCGAGTTT
>CAJUIM010000098.1 GCA_910586275.1 uncultured Lachnospiraceae bacterium
AAATACAGGCTTAACACCTATCAGCTACCCCGATCTTCACACAAAATCGGGGTAGTCCTATTTTTCTTTCAAAATATCCGCTTTTCAAGGTAAAATCCCTGCCTTTTCACAAAATAATCCCCGTATGGGCACCATGCCAAACAGTGAATTAAAGAAATATTTCTGTAAATGGATATTTCCGAATCTGAAAAATTCCAAATTCTGCCATGACAGATTTTCCTTAACTTAACGGCTCACGCATCTAACTAAATGACATTGTAGGGGAAGTAGTTCCCTTTCTTCTGCATATTTATAGGCTCGTTTTCAGTGGGTACACAATCCCGAAAAAAGAGTAGCCCTAATCGCTTTCCTGTAGTATACTTTTGACATAGGTTCTGTCAGGACCAAATGCAAAAGAAAGGATGACCTTATGAAAAAACTATTTTCACTTTCCCTCACTGTCGCCTCTGTCCTACTTTTATCCTCCTGTTCCAGCAGCGTCCCGCAGGCAGACTTTGATTCCCTTCAGGCAGACTACGATTCCCTCCGGGCAAGCTATGATTCCCTCCGGACGGACTACGATAACCTCAGTTCGAGCAATGAGGGGCTCCGGCAGGAACTGGATGCCCTGCAGTCAGAGCATGATTCCTATAAAGAAAAAATGGGACCATATGAGAACCTTGAAGCCGCCGAGGCAGAAGCCCGTCAGATCGAGGCTGACAGAGTGATCGCCGAGCAAAAGGCTACCGAAGAAGCTGCCGCCGCTGAAGCTGCTGCCGCTAAAGCTGCCGAAGAAGCCCAAGGCTATGAAACCGGCATTACTTTTGACGACATTGCAAGAAAGCCTGATGATTATATCGGGAAAAAGGTGAAATTCTCCGGCAAGGTCATTCAGGTCATTGAAGGATCTGAAACAATACAGATCCGCCTTGCCATTAATAATGACTACAATCAGGTTGCCCTTTGTGAATATGACTCTTCCATAACTGACTCCCGTGTCCTGGTAGATGACATTATCACAGTCTATGGAACCTCTGCCGGGACCATCACTTATCAATCCACTATAGGCGGCCAGATCACGGTTCCCGGCATTCTGCTCCAGCGTATTGATCAATAGCTCTTTTATGGCACCTTTTCTAAGCGTACTGGCCCTGAATCCTTTTTCAGGGCCAGTATTTCTATGCTGATGCCGTTTAACTTCGCCCAAATCTTGTGGCATCCCATACACAACAATTGACGGTCGGCATAAAAGATCCTATGAAGGGCTCAAATTGCGTGCACTAAAGAGACTGCCCAACCATTTGGGAATCAGCCCTGATTATTGGGCGGATGATAATTTGTCCAATCCCCTCCCCTCCAACAATGATACTACTTTAGCATATTCTTTGTTTCAGTTCTACTTATATGTAAAGTTTTCCCGATTTCGGGAAATTTTTCCAGAGGCCTTGACAAAATGCTGGAGGTGCCGGACTTTGTGAAGGAGCTGCTCTTGGACACCTTCGCCAAATGCCTTGCCCTATGATGCCCCTGCCTGACCGGACGCACAATGACACAGTGGACATTTTTAGGATGCCTATTGGGAAAGAGGAACCTCCAGACTGCATGGGCTTGCAGTCTGGAGGTTCCTCTTTGTTTTTATGGCGCAGAATAATTGTATTCCACCCGCATTCCAGGCGGCATGGAGAATCCCGGCGGCTAATGCGAATTGACCCACCTTTTATACTCTTCCCAGCTATCCTTTGACAGGCAGATTTCGGAATAGCAGAAGTCCCTGTTAGTCAGGATTCGCCATATCTTCTTAATCTTATCCAAGAAGCCACGCTGTTCCCGGTACCAGTTCCCGTTAAGGTATGACAGGTAACAGTAATCACCGTCTCCATAGTCCCTGATCTCGATGTGCAGGCTTTCCTGGCAGCCGCAGGAGCAGGTGACAATCAGCTGGTTGTTGTCGGAAGTTGTCAGTACGGACATTTTAACTCCTCCTTTGCTCGGGTGACGCAGGGATGCCTGCTGCGCTGCATGCATCTCCCGCCATCTCTGATGTATATATTTTTTTAAGCAGGCCTCAAGCTGATGTCAATGGGAACCATAAAGGCCAAGAAGAACCCCCGAGCTGTGCCGCAGCACGGTTCGGGGATTCGTTCTTTTGTCCCGATGGACTCATCATTGCTTTTTGCCTGCTGGCATCATAGCATATGCAAATCTTATTTGCAAGGTACATTTCTTTTCCACAAAGAAATTTGCCGCTGAGATTATCAGCCCGTCCTGCTCACTGATTATACTCCGACCAGAACAGATCCTTAAACGCCACGCCCATCCCCGCGCAGATCCGCTCCAGTTCATCCAGCGTCGGGGACACTTTCCCGTTCTCTATGTTGTTGAGCGTCGTCTTTCCCAAGCCAGTCATACGCTCCAGTTCCTGCAATGTAATCCCCCTTTCGTGCCTCACCTGCCACAAAAGGATCTCCGCCATCCCGCTACCTCCATGGATACATACTAACCCATGGCGCGGCATTTTCCTACCGGTAAATAATTCCAATCCCCTGTCAGGCCACACACGCACTGCCATGCCGGAACGGCTCCCCCTGACACCAGATAAGGCAAGGAAAATTTTTTAGTTAAATTCAGAGATGCATATTTAAAGAAATTTCTGCGTATGTTATAATTCCAGCAGGCAAAAAGATATGCAGAAGTTCCATGTGAACAAAAGAAGAACCCCCGAACTGTGTTGCCGCACAGTCCGGGGATTCTTACTTTTATAGCGGCAAAGCAACCACTAAGCTATTTGCTGCTCCTGCCATCACTGATCATACTCCGGCCAGAACAGCCCCCTGAACGTCACCCCATCCCCGAAATTTTCTTGAGATGGTAACCCCCGCTTGCCCAAATACATACCGAATCTTGGCAGCTGCCTTTCTTATCTCATTCTGATGATGTTTCCCGGCATCCTTTCCGCTAATGTCCCCGCCTCCAGAAAGCAGTACCGCTCTATTTCATCCGCACTGCACCCAATCTCATCGACAATCTGTGACCGTGATACCTTTACGCTGTCAAGCAGCAGCCCCGTTGCCTGCTTCAGCAGAAACGGGGTCTCAATCTGTATCAGGTCGTCCAACGGCTCCCTGCGCCAGTAGCCCCTTTTAGTCATCTGCCCCTTGAGATACCGGATCTGGTTCTCGCTAAGCAGCCCTAGGTCGTCGCACCTGTAAATCATGCTGCTGATGGAGGCCAGCCACTTCCCCTTAAGCCCCACAAAATGGTCTATGGACGATGACTTCACATCCCTTCCGAATGACTCCGCCGGCATCAGGAACGCACCGGCAAAGATAGTGGCTTCCGCCTCCAGCCTCCTGTCGATTACCGGCTTATCCAAGTCTTTGTCATCCACCAAGTCTGAATGCATGACCATATGCCCCAACTCATGCGCTATGCTGAACCGCAGGTTCGCATTCGATTCCTTGTCCCTGCACAGAAAAATATAAGGCCTCCCATCCCTGAAGACCGAAAAGGCATCTATTTTCCCATACCCGATTCTCATTTCCGACACCATGATCCCATTTCTCTGGATGACATGCATCAGGTTCGGTATGGGGCCGTCACCAAGCCCCCAATATTCCCTCAGAGCCATTGCATAGCCCTCTATATCCTCCATGCCCAGTTCCTGGCAGACATTGCGGTACCCCACGTCCGGGATATTCACCGCCGGAAATTCCAGATATCTCTCAAAATAATCTGCAATCTCCTTAAAGATATTGATCTTTGCACAGGCCGCAGCCCTCTCATGTGCCTTGGCCGTGCTCCTGCTCCTGAAAAAAACTGGGCATCCACTGTCACTCACACTGCCTTTTTTCTCAAAAAAAGCCAGCGGATAGTTCAACTCCCCAGACAGGCGCAGCAGCACGGCATCTGACGGCTTCACCCTGCCCATCTCATATTGGTTTACCGCCTGCCTGCTCACGTCTATCAGGGATGCCAGGTCAGCCTGCGAATACCCCCTAGACTCCCGGGCAAGCCTGATGCGTGAAGGAACTGCCCCGTTCTTCCTGATACCCATGCCCATCACCCCACACCATTTTCCCTATCTCATTCTTAAAGCCATCCTAAGCCTAACCATGCTCTTTGTCTTCTTCCAAGCCCCTTCCCATACAGCTATGGCCGATGTACATAATTTTATTATCTTATCATATATCTGTAAAGTATTTTAATTCCGTGCATTGATATGTGCAACATCATGTACTATAATATGGGCATGATAAGGAGATGCTTTCCCACTGATGCATTTCCCTACCCCTGCCCCATTAAAACACGATTGGAGGATGATACCATGGCAAAAGTACTGCGGTGCGCAATCTATATCCGTGTCTCCACGGAAGAACAGCACCTGAACGGCCTTTCCCTTCCGGCGCAGCGCAAAGCCCTCACGGAATATGCCGAGGCAAATGGCTTCACCATCGCCGGCTATTATGCAGACGAGGGCATCTCTGCCCGCAAGCCAATGAAATACCGCAAGGGGCTGCTGTCCCTGCTTGAAGACGTGAAGCAGGACCGGATAGACATGATCCTAGTCACGAAGCTGGACCGGTGGTTCCGTAACATCAAGGACTACAATATCACCGAGGAAATACTCCAGGCGCACCACTGCTACTGGAAGACCATCTATGAGAATTATGACTCTTCCACTGCCAACGGGCAGATGGTGATCAACATCATGCTGTCAGTCAACCAAGCCGAGTGCGACCGGACATCCGAGAGAATCAAGGCCGTGCTTGACTACAAGCGCTCCATCGGCGAAGTCACAAGCGGGCGGTGCGCCTGCTACGGGTACCGTGTGGAAGACAACCGGCTTGTGAAGGACGAAAAAGTATCGCACATCATAGATGATGCCTACCGGCACTATTTCAGCTGCTACTCCATCAGGAACACGGTTGCATACCTCAGGGAAAAATACGGTGAGGATGCGCCGTCTGTGAACAAAGTGGACCGCCTCTTCAAAAATGAGACCTATGCCGGAAAGGACAAAGAAAACTACAGCTACTGTGTGAATATACTTACTGCACCATTTTTCATATAAATTTAAACCCTTTTATTTTATGGGTTTCAGGGTCTATCTCTATGCGGCTTATTATGCTTTTCCAGAAAGCGTTCTTATGGGCATTGTCCAAGTTCTCATATATTTCCTTCCAGTTCCCGCTGAAGGCATCTTCCAGCCTTTTGTATGCCGCCAAGTTCACGGGCGCGGCTTCCTCCTTTATCTGGCGCAGCTTTTCGGAAAGGGCTTCATACTGTGAGTCATAGTATTCCTCGCTAATCCGCCCTTTTTGGAACTGGATGTTGAGCCTGTCTATTTCTGCCTGGATGCTGGCGGAAGGGGCCTTCCTTGGCTTTCTTCCCATGCTGGCCTTCATTTTGGCTATTTCCTCTTCAAGCTGTTCCTGAACGTGGCTGACCATATATTCCTCCACGATGTGCTCTGTCAGGTGAGCGCCACTGTGCCGGCCGAATTTGTTGCCGCAGCGGTATTTGACGTAGATGCTCTCCCCGCCGCCCTTAAGTTTCTGTTTCTTCCGGTACCCGGTAAAGTTGTTCCCGCACCATGGGCATTTGATGAGTGAGCTGAATATGTAAGGGGCATAATCCCCTGTCCGTGTCTTTGACTGCGATGTCCTGCGGGCAAGCTGTAACTGCTCCAAGGTTATGTAGGGCTCACAGTGGAATTCGAACCTCACGCCACCGCATTGGAAGCAAAAGGCGACGGTCATGTCGTAGCCTCCCTGGGCGAAGATTCCGGCTATGTCCCTTACACCGCATTCAGTGCCAAAAAAAGCTTTATAGATGCCAATCCGGAACTCATCCAGTCCTTTACCAACGCTCTGCAGAAAGGCATGGACTACGTCCAAAGCCATACGCCGGAAGAAATCGCCAAAGTAATAGCGCCTCAGTTTGAGGAAACCGATTTAGCCACTATCACCGCTATCGTCACCCGGTATTATGAGCAGGACACTTGGAAAGATAATTTAATCTTTGAAGCGGATGCCTTTACCTTGCTGCAGGATATCCTGGCCGAAGCCGGCGAACTTTCCGAACGTGTCCCTTACGGCACACTGGTAACCACTCAGTTCGCCGAAGCAGCCACGCAGTAAACACATTCCTCCCCGGCCGGCAAAAGACCGGATGGATACCATGTCCATTCTCCTTAAGTTAAGCGGCAGCCTGCTTCCGGAAACAAGCATGATTCCGGAAACAGGCTGCCGCTTAACTTAGCGTCCCGTTCCATGATCTAAAAACGAAGGTACCATCCCTCCAACTGTATAGCATAATCCATCATTCCCAACACCATGGCGAAGAAAGTGAGCACCACCGTCAGCAGTATGGCAGTCTTGTCATAGACAAACCTTATTTTCTCCCCTCCTTCCTCTTTCTCCGTTTTTGCCGCCTTGTAGTTTCCGGCCAAAACCTCCATCCCAAGAAAAATAAAAATCAGCGGCCACAGCCGGATAATATACCCGTAATAAAGCCATGGCAGGAAAATATGCGCCAGAAACAAAACCCCGAATATTATCAGCATGGCACCGAATGTCACTGTGCCTATCCTGTGCACCCTAATGCTCCTGTCCCTCTCCATAACCGCTCCTTTCCGGCACTCCCACTGCCGTATCCACACCGTAAATCACATCCGCCGCCCCGGCTTTCCTATATCCCGCATCCGGTTCCTTGCCTTGCTCCGTATCCTGTACCGTACTTTCCACATCCACGATAACCTCTTTCAGTTCCTCTTTCTTCCCTATAATCATGCGTATGCCGCCCACAACAATGGCGCTTCCCATCAAAATTTTCAATACTCTGGACTCCGCGCGAAGCAAAAATCTCCATACCTCATCCGGCAGGAAACTGAAGAGCAAGTCTTTCATGCCATTCCAGAATAGCAGCACCCCGATCACAATCAGTACAATCGCAATGGTTTTTCTGTATTTCTCTATATTCTTTCCCTCCGGGCCGAAAAAAACATCCAGATTAAACAGAAATTGATCCTCCGTTTCCAAAAATTCTTCGTCCGTCAGTCCCGCCAGATTATGCACATGGAAAAAGCTGTAAAACCAAACCACGGCAAGCACAAACAAAATAGACGGCATATTCAGGAGCGCAGCCAGCGCAATCAACGCAAAAAACAGTCCCATCAATGTTAAGCCCATTTTCATAAATCCCAAATACATTTCTCCTGCCCCCGGCAGAAACGAAAAACAAAATGTTAAAAATCCACTCTTCCTTTTCCTGCTCTTTCTATTCATCTCTTTACCTCCATTCAAAACCATCCTACAATATCATTCCATACAGAAGCCGCCGTCCCCACAGTCTCTTCCCCAAGCATATTTTCCAACAGGCTCCGAAATCCTCTGTCTGTTCCGGCAAGGTCATTCCGTATCCGCTCACTCTCTTTCTGATAATATGCCATATCTTCCTCCATCATCTTTTCCAGCCGCTGGTTCTCTGTTTCCATGCCCCTGTCCGGATCCATGGGAACCATCGTCAGGCAGAAAATAGCCACTGCCGCAGCCCCAATAATTTTTGCGCTGTAAATCATAAACTGAATTCTTGCCCTTTTTCTGCTGATTCCTTTTTTTCCGGCAGGCTTTACGCACTTCCCCGCCTCTTCCATAATCAGATCCTTCAGATATGCCGGCGGAGCCAGCATCCCATGAGTCTCTACTTCCGCAATCAGCGCTTCCAGTTCGTCTTCCGTCATATACCGGAAATCGTCATCCCCTGGCTTTTCCCTGACCGTGCGGAACTCGCCGCATATAAGCCTTTCCTTATTCATGCGTTTTTCCCTCTCCATGAATTCGTCGCCGCCTCTTCGCTTCTCCTCACTCATGCGCTTCTCTCCTTTCCGTACAGTTTTCTCAGCATATTCCTCGCCCTGTAAATCTGCGTCTGCACTGTCTTGATATTGCTGCCCCGCTCTCTGGCAATTTCCTCTGCCCTTTTTTCCTCATAATACACGGCCTTTGCAATTTCATCATAGGGCGGCTTTAACTGATTACAGTAGGCAAGCAGCCTTTCTTTCACCTCTTCCTCCAGGCAGACCTCTTCCGGCGACCCCCTGCTCTCTGTCTGCTGCTCAAAAAATATATCCTCGGTAGGCACTGCCCTCCTGCCTGCATTCCTCAGATAATCAATGCTTTTATTGGTAGCAATCCGACAAAGCCAAGCTTTTTCATTCGTCCCTTCAAAAGTGTCCAGATTCTTATAGGCGGATAAAAAAGTCTCCTGTGCCAAATCTTCGGCCGAAAAGTAATCACCCGTCACTTTGTAGCATACCGAAAAAACAAGGCTCTGATAGGTGTCAATCATCACCGACAGCCGTTCTTCTTTCGTCCATATACCGTTTTTCTTTCCTACGCCTTGCCCTACACTCATATGACTAACACCCTCACCCCTTTCTTTTTCTCCCTACACCTACTATAACGCAGGAGCCGGACAATTATCTTCAGCTTTCCGAAAAAAACCGATTTATTTTTATACAGAAAAAAGCATGCCCCATGACATCACCCCCGATGCAACGGCCAACATGCTTTCTCCGAATTCTGAATTTTTATTTTATTTTAAATATGCAATTACGCAGCCCGCCCGCCTACAGCCTGTTCTGTCTCTGCTGTCCGCCCCATAACCGGTAACATGCTTTCCTCCCTACTGAATGTACATTTATGCAGCACAGCCATTCGTCTCTTATCTCCATATGTACAAAAACACTCCTCGGCCGGCCAATCAGCAGACATAACAGAATCTATTGTAAAATACATCCCCTCAGATGTTGTAAGCAGCCAACACCCCACATCAATCGGCGGGGCATGAGTCCCATGGCAGTCACTAAATATAAAAACACTCCGTTCCCTCTGCAGGCACGCCTGCACGGATTGCCGCCCACGGAAGTTCATACTCACTCTGTAGGCCAAACGTTCTACGGCATATCACATATTTCCGCAACTTAAACCCTCAAGCAGCGAACAAAACAAAACCGTCCCTGACTCTTGCGGGTATCACAGTAAGCAACTGTCAACAGGCTTTTTGCTTCTGTTAACATTTTTGTTGTAAAATTACAGGAAATGTCCTATAATAGACTTAATATCAACTATTCATTTCCTTGCTTTCCTTTTATATACAATTCTTTTACAGACTTATTATACGATATCTTTTCATCACTTTGCGGTACAGATATTACAATAAGCCGAAAAAAAACAGAATCGGAAAGTACCGGAAAGTAACTAGTGAGGTGATTTTATTGACAAAGCAGGAATTGGCAAGAAATTTTGCCCTGAATGTAGAACGTCAGCGGATACAGCTTGGGCTTACACAGGCGGAAATGGCAAAAGCCTTGGAAATGTCCCTTTCCGGATATAAAAAGATGATATCCGGGGAGACTACAAAAATTGATGCCTACGCCGCTTTCTTAATGTACGGCCTCTGCGGCAAATGGCTATTTGAACTGATCGAACATCCTGTCCACGAAGCGGAAATCCTGACCAAAATGAAACATCTGACCGAAAGCCAGCTAAAGTTTATCTCCGCCATCGTCGGCATTGAATACAGTCTGTTAACCGGCCAAGACGACCCGGATGAATACATTTCCGTTATCGTGCCTACCGGAAATATGCAGGACGGGATGATATATGACTCTGCCAATATCATCCAAGTGAATGCGGCAGTTTACCGCAAACGGTTCGGTTCCGACCTGCATTTCGGAATCAAAGTCACTTCCAGCCATTTACACCCGGTCTACACCAAAGGAGATATCCTCCTTATTTCCCAAAACCCTATACGCGACGGCGATACAGGGGTTTTCATCAACAAAGAGGACGGCCGTCTTTATATAAGAAAATTTCATCAGGGGGAACCTTGTGTCCTGGAACCCATCAATTCCTTCGGCAGTCCCTTTCTGGTTAACAACAGCAGCCCTCAGGAAATGAAAAAATGGATTAAGATGGGATATGTTCTGTGCAAAATGAGACAATAGACATTTGACGCTTCTTTTCCGCCATTCACTTAAGCCGGAGTCTCGGAAAGCATCCTTCCTGAAACGGACCGCTTAAGTGAATGGCATTGCGTCCTAGAACTTGTTTTTTGATGCGTCCGTCAATCCTACTGCAGAAACGGATTATATTTTTTCTCTTCCCCAATGCTGGTCACATCCCCATGCCCGGGATATACCTTCGTCTCGTCAGGCAATGTAAACAGCTTTTCCCGTATGGAACGCACCAACGTACTCATGCTCCCGGTAGGAAAATCCGTCCTTCCCACCGACCCTTGAAACAAGGTATCGCCGCTCAGCAGTATTCCGTCTTCGGCAAAATAATAGCAGCAGCTTCCTGCCGTATGCCCGGGCGTGGCAATCAGCCGGCAGGTCATGCCGGCAAGGGTAATCTCTTCTCCGTCTTTCAGATACCGGTTAGGTTTCACGGTATAGGCCCGCCCTGCATTTTCCGACACATTGTTTCCCGCATCCTCGCATACCGTCTGTTCTTCTTCATAAGCGTAAATCTTTGCCCCCGACAGTTCCCGCAGCTTCCTGCTTCCCCAGATATGGTCAAAATGTCCGTGGGTAAGAAGAATCCCTGCTATCTGCAGACCGTTCTTTTCCAGAGTCTCATAAATATAATCTCCCCGATCCGCAGGATCAAAACAGATTACATCCTTGCTGCCCTCCCGGTATACAAAATAAAAATTTGTCTGGCAAATGCCTAAAACCAATCTCCCGATTTTCAAGTCCGCCATTCCCTTCTCCTTCCTGCCGTATAAATACCGCTTCCTGCTCCCTATCCGGTCGTCCTTTCTATGTCAATCACGCTCTCAATGGACAGGATTTTATCAATGATCCGGTTCAGTTCTTCCCTTCCCAGCACTTCAAAAGAAGTGGACAACGTTGCCAGCCCCTGCTTATTCACTCTGGTATTCATGGAAAGAATATCAATGTTTTTCTCTGTCAATGCTTTGGAAATGTCTGCCAGCAGCCCGCTCCGGTTATTGGCATATATCCTGATTTCCGAAAAATATTTTTCCCCTGTCATTTCCCCCGGGGATTTCTGCCACTCCGCATCTATGAGCCGCATCCTCTCCGTCTCCGACATATGAATCACATTCACGCAGTCCGTACGATGAATGGTTATCCCTCTTCCCCTCGTGACAAATCCTATGATTTCGTCTCCCGGAACAGGGCTGCAGCATTTGGAGAAACGCACCGCAACGTCATGGATCCCCTTCACCACAATACCGCTTTTCGACCGGACAGACATGGGTTTTGCATGGGTGCTTTCCGCCACAGCAGCTAAGACTTCTTCGTTCGTCATGGCTTTCTTATGATCCCTGTCATACATCTCCTGCATCCGGTTGATGATCTGCCCCTCTTTTAAGCCGCCATGCCCGATAGCCGCAAAGACCGAATCCCAATCCCGGAATCCATACTTTTTCATAATGGCATTCATATAATCCTGGGTCATGATTTCCTGCGTATTGATGGACTTTGCTTTGCAGTAAGATGCAATCAGTTCTTTCCCTTTTACAATATTCTCTTCTTTTAACTGATTTTTAAACCACTGATTGATTTTATTCTTCGCCTGCGTGCTCTTCACCACATTCAGCCAGTCTCTGCTGGGACCCTTGGAATTCTGAGACGTTAGGATTTCGATGCGGTCCCCGTTCTTTATCTCATAATCAATCGTCACCAGTTTCCCGTTGACTCTTGCCCCAATCAGCTTATTCCCCACCGCGCTGTGAATACAGTATGCGAAATCAATGGGCGTAGAACCTGCCGGAAGGTTCTTCACATCCCCTGTGGGAGTAAAGCAATAGACACTGTCGGAAAACAGATCCAGATCGTTTTTCAGCAGATTCATAAATTCCCGGTTATCCGACATATCCTGCTGCCACTCCAGAATCTGCCTTAACCAAGCCAGCTTCTCTTCCTCCTGTCCTTCCACTTTCTTGCCGTCGGAAGCCTCCTTGTATTTCCAATGTGCCGCAATACCGTATTCCGCCGCCTTATGCATCTCATAAGTCCGTATCTGAATCTCAAAAGGCTGTCCGCTGGTACCGATCAATGTGGTATGCAGAGACTGATACATATTTGCCTTCGGCATGGCAATATAATCCTTGAAGCGCCCCGGAATAGGCTTATACATCTCGTGGATGACACCCAGTGCCCCATAGCAGTCTTTCACCGAATCTACGATAATACGCACCGCAAACAGATCGTATATCTGGTCAATGGTCTTATCCTGATTCTTCATTTTCTTATATATGCTGAAAAAGTGCTTTACCCGCCCGTCTATCTGCGCCTTGATTCCCGCATTTGCAATATGCCTGCTCACCTCATTGACAATATTCTGGATATACCGTTCCCGTTCACTCTTACGGGTGGCTATCTTATCCACCAAATCATAATAAATCTCCGGTTCCAGATATTTCAAAGATAAGTCATCCAGTTCCACCTTAATCTTTGAAATGCCCAGCCGCTGTGCGATCGGCGCATAAATATCCAATGTTTCCCTTGCAATCCGCTGCTGCTTCTCCGGCGGCATATGCTTCAGCGTCCGCATATTATGCAAACGGTCTGCCAGCTTAATGATAATCACACGGATATCCTTTGCCATGGCAAGAAACATCTTACGCAGATTCTCTGCCTGCAGTTCCAGCCGGTCAGGCGTCTTTCCCTCATAATCCCCCGGCAGCTGCAGCAGCTGCAGCTTAGTCACACCGTCCACCAGAAGAGCCACATCGGAACCAAATTCCTTTTTGATTTCCTCTTCCGTCATAATAGTGTCTTCCACCACATCGTGCAGAAGCCCTGCCGTAATAGTCTCCTTATCCATTTCCAGATCCGCCAGTATAATCCCGACGCAAAGAGGATGGATAATATATGGCTCCCCCGACTTCCTCACCTGCTCTTTGTGAGCGTCATATGCTATCTGATATGCTTTTTCAATGAGCGAAATATCATCGGAAGGATGATATCTGCGCACATGGGAAATAAGATCCTGATACAGCTGTTCAGGACTCTGGAATTCCTGGATGGCTTCGATTCTTCCGTCATCAAACACCAGCCCTTTGCCTTCAATTGCCATTTTGCTCTTTTCTTCTGTCATATTATCACCGGCTATCATTCTTATTCCTTTAAACGGCAAGCCGGCCGGGCATCTTCCTCTCCCTGCCGGCTGCATCTTCCCTGATTATTCACTGACCCATTCCCAATTCATTCCCACGGGCAGCCTGCCTGCCATCGCAGGCCGCGGCTTTCCTGTCCGGACGCTCCCCGAAACTACTTTCCCTCATAACAGATTGCGGATTCCAATCTATAATCCTTTAACTTCTCTCTTCCCTTCAGCCCGGCCAGTTCTATCAGCACTACAATGCCTGCCACTTGGCCGCCCAGAGATTCTATCAGCCGGATCATTGCCTCCGTAGTTCCCCCGGTGGCAATCAGGTCATCCACAATCAATACTTTCTGTCCCGGACGGATAGAATCCTTGTGCATCTCAATTGTTGCCGTGCCGTATTCCAGTTCATAATCTACCGAAACCGTCTCACAGGGAAGCTTCCCTTTTTTACGGATCAGCACAAAAGGCTTTTTCATATTATATGCAATGGGTGTTCCAAATATAAATCCTCTGGATTCCGGCCCTGCCACCACATCAAAATCTATATCCTGCACTTTCCCCTGCATCGTGTCAATTGCCAGCCGCAGGCCGTCCGCATCCTGCAGCACGCTTGTCACATCCCTGAATATAATTCCCTCCTCCGGAAAATCCGGAATGCTTCTTACATATTCTTCCAATTTTTTCATTTTTCCGCCATGCTCCTCTCTCTTTCGTCTTATTATTTCCCCGGCACAATTTCAATCCAGTAATCATCGGGGTCGCTTATGAAATATATGCCCATCTCCTTATTTTCAAAGCATATGCATCCCATCTCCTCATGCTTCCTATGGGCAGCCTCCATATCGTCTGTCTCAAATGCCAAATGGAATTCATCATCCCCTAAGTCATACGAATCCTTCTCCCAATCCCGCAGCCAAGTCAGTTCCAGCTGATGCCTGCTGCTCCCATCACTTAAAAAAACAAGAATGAAACTGCCGTCCGCCGCTTCCTTCCGCTTCACTTCCGCAAGCCCCAGCGCCTCCTTGTAGAACTCCAGAGATTTCTCCAGATTAATTACATTAAAATTGTTATGTGCAAATGTAAATTTCATAAATTCCTTCATTTCTGCGCTGCCTTCTGTCTATTTCAAGTTTGCATAGCAGCGCAGACACAAACCTTTCCGCCGATTGTCAGTCACTAAAAATAATTCCGGAAAACTTGCTCGGTAATTTTAATTATATTATTAATTTTTTATTAAGTCAATGAAATCCTTGTAATTCTTATCACTGCTGGTAACAGTTCAGCCTGAATGTTGTGTTGAGAGGCGGACGCACGGGAGGGATT
>CAJUIM010000099.1 GCA_910586275.1 uncultured Lachnospiraceae bacterium
TCTGCTTAGAAACCTCCAGCCGAAAAAAGTGCACGGAAAACCGGGACAGGCAGTTCCGCTGCTGTCGGCCGCTAAAAAAACTCGCGCACGGGCGTCCGCCTCCCAACATTACATTCAGGCTGAACTGTTACGATTCCCGTGTGTGAGTGCCAAATATTATTTACATCCCCCGGTAAATGTGCTATCATCAAAGTAACTTGTGTTGGTGCATGTAAAGGGGGAAATATGAATACTCTTGGAAAGGTATTTGTCCATATTTGTCCGATGTTTTTTATTAAATATGCATAGATAAGCAGCCTGTTGCATTTATGCATATCTGATGGAGAACAGCGGTAAAGATGGGCAAATGTTTCCAAGAGTTTTTTTATTTCAGCAGGCCATAAGGAAGCGGGAAGAAAAGGGAAGGCGGAATACGGAAGAAGAGGGTGATAAATGTGGCGGAAGCGGCAGCCGGGGCATGGTATCTCCCGGAGATTATATTTCCGAAAATACCCGGGGACGAAGAACGGGAAATTTGTGTAAGCCAGGAATTTATAGCGGTGAAAGAAGGCACGACTTATCTTTCGCTGGATGATAGGGCAAGAGGGATTCTGATCGAGCAGTTGCTGATGAAGTATAGGAAATCGGCGGTCCGCGGGACAGCATTCGGTAAGAAGCTGTATATCAGGCATGAGGAAGGGGCGGAAGAGCCGTTTGTAAAGAAGAAAGCGGAAATTGTGGAAGCTTTGCTGAAGATTGTTTACAAAACAGGGAGATTCAGTATTTCACTGTATGATGTACTTGCCTATCAGAAGGCGGGGAAGGGAAGTTTTCTATTAACTGCGGAAGGATTGTATTCGCCGGTGTTGCTGGAGGAATACGGAAGATATATCATGCTGCAGGAACTGGGGGAGGTGGATGAAAGGGGGATATTCGGCCGAGACGGAAAATGCATTTATAGGGGAAAGCTGTCGGATAATTTTTTGGGGATATCTGCGGAACTGATTGCATTGAACCGCAAAGTAAAGAGTATTCCTGCGCTGCATCCGCTTTGCCGGGAGACGGAGGAGGTCAGGGAACGGTATCTTACTTTTTTGGTATATCGATTGTTTGCGGATATGGGCATTACGGCAGACGGGATAATCCGGATAGAATTGCTTGCAGGCCAGCTGCGGATTCCGTTCAGCAGGCTGTCGGATATGATCAGGCAGGTATGGGAAGTCAGGAAACGGAAGGGCATAAGCTATGAAAAATATGCCCAAAGTGCATATTCCTGCCTTACAGATGATTTTCTGGTCTTTAAGGATATACTTTATTACGATATTATCGGTTTTGAATTATATCGATGCGGATTTCATGTGAAGCGCGGCATTACTTGGTTCAGCATAGAAGCAGAAAAACGGTTTGGCATGATGCCTATTGTATGGAAGCGGTATGTAAGCTGTCTGGAGGGGGCGGGGGGAAAAGAGATGGATTTGGCAGAAATAGCAGAGACTCCAGACGAAGAAGAACGGATTATGTATCGGATGACTGCATTTGAATCGGAAGTGCAGAAGGAACTGACAGGAGGAAGATAAAATGGCGGTTACGGTGAATGGCGGGACAGTTCGGGTAATCTGTCTGGAAGACGAAAAAAAAGGATGCAAGATAAGATATGAGAAAAGAAACGGCATCCACAGCATACCCATACCGGAAGATTATACGAAAGCGGAGATTTATGTGGGAGATCCCTATGAGGGAATCAGGCATACCGCAGAACGGCGATCCGTTTCGGTTGACACGGATTTACTGCGGAAGGTCAGTGACGGCAGAGAGAGAAGCCGGAAAAACGGTGTGGATGTGGACGGTACCGTATATACGGCAGAGGAGGAGCATTTGCTGCGGAAGCTGGGAAACCTGAATGGATTGGAATTTACTTTTGATCAGGAGAACCCGGTACTTACTTACGAGGATGTGACAGACCACATTATGTTTGATTTCCCGCCTATCGGACAGGCTGTGCTGTCGGACAGCAGCGGCGGGCTTTGGGCATATTACGGTATCCGCCGGTTTCATATAAAGGTTGATAAATTGCTGGAAGACGTGAATGACAGCAGCTTGGAAGTATTGCCGAAACTATATTTTTATATGAAGGATACCAAGAGGATTCCGAATTTGGAGATGCCGGAGTTTAGGGTAGCAGCGGAAGATAAAACAGCCAAAAAAGAGGAGAAGAAATATTACGAATGCTATAATTATATTGATACCAATCGGTTAGGCGAATGGTTGGAGGAAAATGAACAGTCGGCTTTATTTTCCGGTTATTTTGAGGTGACTTTCCGGTGGACGACGGAGGAGACGCGAAAAAGATATGCGGATATTTCTTATTGCCTTCCGATTAGGCTGTATGTCCATAATACTAAATATGGAGAGGGAGGAAAAAACTGCCTGCCATTGCAGAATCGGACGGTTTCCATTGATTTCGGCACATCTTCAACCTGCGTGGCGGTGGAAGGGAACAACGGAATTGAATTGCTGACATTGTCATCAGATGAACTGTTGAATGCCGGTCAGAAGATGAATATCTACGAGAACCCTACTTATATGATGGTTTACCGGTGGAAGGAGATTTATGACCAGTGGAGAAAGGAAAACGGCAATTTCCCTTTTCTGGTCAGAGGTGACAGAACGGATGAATTCAGCGGCGGCGGAGTACAGTTTGACTTCGGATATTCCGTCAAGAACTGTATGGATAAGGTTAATGAGGAGGAACTGAATGCCATTCTGACAGAAATAAAAATGCTTCCTTATATTCTTTACCATGGTAAGCAGCTTAATTTCCGGCCATTCGTGAAAAAAGACAAACCGGTAGTGAAGCTGGTGTCCTCCCCGGAGGAAGAGGATGATGAGCATTTAGACCCGGTGGCATTCTACGCATATATAATCGGGCGGGCAGTTAACAATGTGGCGAAGAATAAAATTTATACCAAGTTCAATATCGCTTATTCGGTGAAGTTTGATAAGAAATTACGGGAAAAAATGAGAAAATCTTTTGAATATGGTTTACGGCGTTCGCTGCCGATTCCGCTGCGCAGAGAGGATATTCTGCATGTGGAGATGAAATGGGCGGAACCGGTGGCTTATATCGGGGCTATCTGCACCAGATATTTAAAACTGGCGGAAGGCCGCCCGGAACTGTTTGCAGTATTTGACTTCGGGGGAGGGACGCTGGATTACTCGTTCGGTATTTTTGCCAGAGATCCGGAGTACGACGAGGAGGCGGTCATACATATCCTGCATGTGGACGGCGACAGTAATATCGGCGGGGAAACACTGATAAAGAGGATTTCCTATTGGGTATATAAAGACAATACGAATAAGGAGAAAATGATAGAAAAACGGATTCCGTTCGAACTGCCAGCAGGTGAAAATATTCCGGACGGAATCAGTGAAACGCTGTTCAATCATTCCAAAGAGGCGCAGTCTAATGTGCGGAAGGTAAATGAAAGAATCTCGAGGAAAATTTTTGAAGGGGATGAAATGACAGGGACGGAAAACATAGAATTTATGTCTTTAGGAGGGGAAACTGTAAGCATAGACTGTAATTATGATCCGGCGGTGCAGAATGATTTATTGAAAGGCATATTGGAGAAAAAGGCAGAGGAGTTTCACCATGTAATGGATGTGACTTTTGAAAAGTATTCCGAATTGCTTGCTTATTACGGAATGAAAAATTATTCCCCGGGATGTGTCAATATTTATTTGGCCGGAAACAGTTCCAAAAATATGAATTTGAAAAAACAGATGAGGGAAACGTTCAAAGAAAATTATAAGAATAAAAAAGTATGGCAGGTAGATGAAACAAACCGAGAGTTTACGGAGGATTTCTATAGGGACGACAGCTCCAAGGCCGGGACGGTGAAGGAAAGCAAAGTAGCCATTACTCCCAAGACGGCGGTGGCCATCGGGCAGATAGGCCTGCAGAAATACAGGGTGGAAAAGGCCTATGCGGAAACGCCGTTTTCATGGTATGTAGGGATAACCAATATTCAGGACGGCAGCTTTTCCATTAAAATACCCAGATCGTCACCGGATACCCGTTGGGTAAAATATTGCAAAATCAATTCGGAGGATGTCAGGGTTTATTATTCGGAAACAAGGGAAAGGGACGGAAACAGCAGTGCCATACATAGTGTGGAACTGGAACTGGGACGGGAGGATATCGGGAATTTTCTGTATCTGCGCATAGCGGATTCCAATCATTTGGAGTATACGGTATGTGAAAAAGGCAGCGTACCGGATGACGGAATGGAGAGAAATGAGGAAAGGGTGATTGGATTGCCGGATGTGTGATATAGGGATAAAGTGCAAAAGGCAGGAATTGACATATCACATGGCAGTGGCTGTGAAATGCATAAATAGGAACACAGAGGAAAGGATGGGGAAAATGACAGGAAACAAAGACATTAAGAAGGGGAGCAAGGAAAGGAATGGTAAAGCAAAAGGGGGAAAGAAAGTATGGGGACGTTCAACCTTGAAAAGTGTACACGGTAAGGATATAAAAAGATTGGAAAGCATAGTCAGCAATTTAAGCGGCCAAATCAAAGGGGTTGTAAGGCAGTGGCAGGGGAAAATGGATGGGATGACCGAAGGGTTATCTGGTAAGATTGACGGAATGATGGGAAAATTTGAGATTCTCATGGAACTAAAGCAGTTAGGGGATGTAAAAGAATGGAAGGGGGAATGGGAAAAGGTTAGAAACCAGTTAAATGATCTGGAAGGGGCGGTAAAAAAGCTGATGCAAGCGGAGGGGGAAAAGGCAGAACTGACCAATAAACTGAACAAGCAGACAGAGACAATATCGGATATAGGTCAAAAGTTAGAGGAAGTAAAAAAGGAATTGTCCACAAAGGGCAAAGAACTATCGGATAAGGAATCCGAACTGGACAGAACAGAGACGGCATTGCATAATGCGGAACGGAAACTGGAAGAGTATAGCGGCCGGTTCGGCGGTTGGGAAGAACTTACCGAGCCTTATCGAGATCTTATGGAAAAGATGTACCGGTGTCCGTCTTTGCAGGAAATTATCGTGAAATATGCTTTGGGGGAAGATTTGCAGAGTGTTGGCACCATGGAAAATATGCTGAAGTTCATAGGGGTGGTGGGCGTCGGCGGCAGTTTTGCGCAGGAAGTATACAATGTAATGCGGAGTTATAAGAAAATAAATGCGCAGTATCTGACCGAAGAAGAGAGAGGCTTTATTGCGGAACTGAACGGATATTGCCGCAGGGTACTGCCGGCGGAGTTTGATGTATTGGATATCCCGGAGACAGGTAAATTCGATTCGGCGGCTATGCAGGATATGGAAAAGCCTACTGCGCCATATCGGAACATGGCGGGGGTATATGTGCCGGGACTCCGGGGAGATGCGAAGTCATTTAAGCAGAGGGCAATTGTGCATGGAACGAAAGGGTAACAGCCGGCATGGATAGGTCAGAGAACATCAGAATCAGTCATTATGTGCACGAGACGGCGGTTTTGGGGCCCGGGCGGCGGTTTGCGGTTTGGTTTCAAGGCTGTAAAAAAAGATGCGAAGGCTGTATCAATCCGCAGGGACAGCAGCTGGACGGGGGGCAGTTGGTTGCGGTGGAGGAACTGCTGGCAAAAATCGGACGGCAGAAGGGGCTTCAGGGAATTACCATCAGCGGCGGAGAGCCTTTTCTGCAGTATGACGGGCTGAAACGGCTGATTGAGGGCGTGAGGAGAGAAACGCAGCTGGATATTATGCTGTATTCGGGGTATTCCCTTCAGGAACTGCAGGATAGGCATGGCAGCGGATTGGCAGCGCTTCTGCGGCAGGTAGATATTTTTATTGACGGGGAATACCGTAAAGAGGAAGACCATGGAACTATTTACCGGGGGTCGGACAATCAGAATATTTATTTTTTCACGGAACGCTTTGCCGCTTTCCGGGAGGAGATGTATGGGACAAGGAATAGAGACATAGAATTTCTGGCGGACGGAGAGGAAGTTTATATGGTAGGAGTGCCGCCGAAAGACTTTTATCCGGAACTGATAAAAAAGATTATGCGTAAAAAACCGTAAACTACAGGAGCGAAAAGAACAAGGAGGGACTGAGGAATGAGCGGAAAGAAATCTACGCAAGTAAAGGATTTGCTTTCCAAAGGCGATCAGGCGAGGAAAGCGGGCGAAGGGAACTGGGCGAACCGGATTTGTGCCGGGTCTTTGGAACTGAAAGGAAATCAGGAAAAGATTGAATTGTATTACAGGCAAGTGCAGCAAGATAAATTTGTCCTAAGCAGCGACTGTATCCGCCAGTTTCCTCTGGAGAGTAAGAAACTTGAGGAGCAGCGGAAGAAACTCCGCAGCAAAGCACATCATAATTATACCGGTCATATTGAGAAGATAAAGTCCGGCCGGAAAGAGATCGAAAAGAACTTGCAGGAAGCCGATAAAGAAAGTGAATCCATACGGAAGAGCATTGCAGGCAAATATGATTATTGCAACTCGGAATATAGAAGGGCAGAGACGGTTGTTTTGAAATATAAAAGAGCGGCGAAGCAGCGGGATGCTGTGATAAAAGAAATGGATCATGCGGTAAAAATGAGTGAAGCGGAATGCATAGAATTCCGGAATGCCGCACGGCAGATGGAACAGCTACGGGAAAAAATGCGTAAATTGGAAGAGAAATCAAGGCGTATAATACAACTGCGCAAAAAAGCGGCCGAGGCAAAGTCGTATCTGAGAAAATCCATAAATGAAATAGACGAGGCTTTGGCCGGAAAATTCATGGCCGCAGAATTTGAGGAACTGAAAAGGCAAGTGGGCAGGACGGAACGGATGGCAGATGCAGAGGTAGTCAATAAACTGACATCGGTAAGCGAACGGATTGGGGTGTTCCGCGCCGAATTGGACAGGCAGTACGCGGCATTTCTGGAAGAGCAGCAAAAGACGGCGGCCGGAATCAGCCAGCTGAAGGGATTGCTGGAGGCGGACGGTTATTATGAACCTACCGATTATCTGAAAAACGGGAACCAGGCGAAAAAGCATCTGCTTCTGTCCTACATAGAGGATTATGGGAACAGAGAGGAGCTGATTCGGGAAATAGAGAACGGAATCAGGGACGCAGAGGATGCCTATGAACGGGAAGCGTTTGCCGAGGCACGGGATCTGACGGAGGCAGCGGATGAGAAAATACATCAGGCGATGGAGTATGCCGTTTTTCTGCAGGAAAATATGCTGAAAAGTGCATATATGGCCGTTGATATCCGTAGAGTTATGGCAGAGTTCAACTATAAGGTGAGTGCGAAGATGATCGACGGGAATCCGAAAAACGGATGGAGAGTGACTGCCCGCCAAGGCGGTGAAACCATTCAATTTGACCGGGTGTATATCAACGAGGAGGGGACACCGGAAATAGGCATTGACCATACCCTTGCGCCGGGGGCATCCTGCAAGGATGAATGGAAGGGATTTATGAGCGCATTGGATGAGAAGGGTATCTGCATTTGGAAGATTGATTTGGAAGACGGCACGAAACTGATTCATAGAGTGAGCGAGGAGGCGGACATTGATCCCGATCCGCCTAGACCGATTCCGGATAATACATGATTCCTGACGCGGCCTGGAGCATGTTTGAAAATTGCTTTTTGGCAGATGCCGGGAATGAATTTTCAAACACGCTCTAGTGAGTCACAGGGGATAGGATGTTTAAGGCTGCACAGAAAGGAGACATGAAAATGAGGGAACCGAATATGGAACAGGTAGTGGTTATGCTGGCCAATGACGATTATGCGGGAAGGGTATTTGATATGCCGAATCCCAACGAGAGGATTGGCTGGCTGCTTTATTATCTGCAGGAGGAACAGAAAGAGATGCTGTTTCATTGCATCTGCGGACTGACGGAGAAAAAACAGAAGGATGTTTTTAAATCGCTGGTGGCTTTATACCCGCTTTCCAGAAGCATTGTAATGCATATTCTGCAAAGAGCGGCCGGTGACCTAAGTGATTTTGTACAGACCTTCGATCCGGA
Source organism: uncultured Lachnospiraceae bacterium (assembly GCA_910586275.1). Lineage (GTDB taxonomy): Bacteria > Bacillota > Clostridia > Lachnospirales > Lachnospiraceae > Kineothrix. The sequence continues at coordinate 8,012 of CAJUIM010000099.1, forward strand.
TGAAATGGTGCTGAATCGGTTGGCGGAAATGGTGCAGGCAGTTACGGAAAATACCGACAAAACTTCCAGAACATTGAAGGAGTATAGGGAGGACATAGAAAACCTTAAGGGGAAAAAGGAACGGATCCAAAAAGAACTGGACGAAAAAAGGGAGGCAAGAAAAGAACTGAGGGATTTGGAACTGGAAATTGACCGGCTGAAAGAAGAACTTACGGAGAATTCCGTAACGGAGGAAAGCCTGCGGGCGGAGATTCAGGAGAAGAAAGAAGCCTGCCGGGCTGCAAAGGAATCTGTGGAAAGGCGTAGGCGGGAATTGGTAAATGCCGCGGAAGAATTAAAGAAAATAGATGAAATGTCAGGCCAGGCTGCCGATAAAATGCCGGAAGAATACCGGAAGGCGTTAGAGGCGGTACAGAAGGCAATCAGGGACTTAGGATAACCGGGAGGTGGGGACGTGTTCAAACATAGGATAAAGGAGCCTTTAAAGAACGGGCTGGAGAAAGGAAAACGATTTTTCTTTTTTTACGGGAACGGGATAAAGGACTATTTTCTGGAGGATATTTATAAGGAACCTCTTACCTTGCCGGAGACGCTGAAACATTTTTTCTTAATGGGACAGCAGGATATTTACCGGTATTTTATCAGGATTACGCCGGAAGATGTCATAGCCTTTGAGAGAAAGGGGGACAGCATTGCCACGGCGGAAGGCTTTTTTGGATCGAGAATAGAACAGTCGGGCGAGGCGGATGATTTGCCTCTGGACGAGGAGATTGCTGCAAATCAGGAAGGAAGAAAGCAAGAGGAATCTGTCAGGCAAGTGCGGGAAAATCTGCAAAATACGGATATCGGCATAAGGAATAAGATTTCGATTTTAAAGGAAAGGATAGAGAATGCAGCAGGGCAGCAGGGCGGAAAAAGGTACGCGGTTTTATTCGAAGACTTTGAATGGCAGGCCAATTTGTACAGGCACGAGCCGTCCGCCGAGAGAATAAAAATGCTGAAGGATTTTAAGGGTTTAGAGCAGACGGTGGTGATGGTTTCGTTGGAAGATGTGGAAGCACTGCAGCGGTTTCATTTTGAGACGAAAGGCAGTAATGTAATCTATATCGGGAACCCTCCGGCGGCAGAAGTGAAATATATGTATTTGAGGAAATTTCTGGCGGGCATGCCCTCACAGGGCAGTCATGATTTTCAGCTTACCCTGTTCCGTGAACTGGAGGAAATTTCTTATGCCATATCCTCCGGCGGTAAGACTCTGCGGGATGCCATTCATGTATTTGAGGAAACGGTAGCGGAAGGCAGTACGGAAATACATAAAGAAGGATTTGAGAAAGCGGCAGAGAAAATCATTGAGGAAAAAATTCTTTTAGCGGATGTGATTCTGGCGCCGGAGACGAAGGAAGTCATTGTGCGGGCAGTGGATACGTTCCTTTCGGAAGACAGTGTTTCGGAGTCCAGGAAGGGTTTTTTGCTGAAAGGGCCTTCCGGTACCGGAAAGACGCAGATTGTAAGAGCCTTGGCAACAGAAAAGAACTGTTATTTTATGGCTCCCACATTGTCGGAACTGAAAGGGAAGTATGTGGGGTGGACCAGTGCAAAAGTAAGAGGCATTTTTGAGGAAGCCAGAGCAAATGCACCTACCATTTTGTTTATTGACGAAGCGGATACTGTCTTTCCTGTCAGGGATGGCGGAGCCGGCAGCGACAGCTTTAGCTTGGATATGGTGAACCAGTTTCTGCAGGAAATTGACGGCATGAAGACGGGAGGGGCGAAGGTGTTCACTATTGCGGCTACCAACCGTCCCGCCATGATTGACGGTGCGGTGAAGAGCCGTCTGTCACAGGAAATAGAAATCGGACTGCCGGACGGGCCGGCAAGGATTGCCATTTTTGACAGTAAGCTGAGAAAGTATGGCTTCCGGCTCAGCGATAAATCTTATCGGGCGGAGATCGAGAAAAAGAGTGAGCAAATGTCAGGGAGGGATATTGAGAATTTTATAAAGAAGCTGAAGGAGAAACTGGCAGGGCTGGATTATAAGGAAATCGGCAATTTAAAGGATGATGAGGAGAGCAGAAATATCTTTCTGCAGGTTCTGCAGGACAACGAACTGCTTTTGGTGGAGGAACTGCGGCAGAAGATTCCGGTGGAGGTGGAGATTCCGGAAAAGATAGCGACACGTTTGGAAGATATTATCGGATACGACGATGTGAAGGCGCGGGCTATGCTGCAGGCGGAATTTATCAGAAGCAGTGCGGAGGACGCTGTCTTAAGGGAAAAATACGGCATAAAAGGGAAAAAGGGAATTTTGCTTTACGGGCCTCCCGGAAATGCCAAGACAGAGCTGACGAAGGCGATTGCAAAGGAGAACCGGTTTTACTTCATAAAGGTTCTAAGCAAAGATTTTGCTTCAGATTGTGTGGTAAAACAGTTGGAAAACCTACAGGAGATATTTAGCCAAGCACTCCGTCTTTCTAAGATAACCAGTAAGTACGAAGGTGTGCTGCTGTTTTTTGAAGAGTTTGATTCTTTGGCAGGGTATGCTTTAAACAGTGTTGTAAGAGGGACTCTTTTGGATTTATTGGCCAATGAGAACGGAATCCGGTCGGAGACAGGCAAAGTACTTTTCGTGGCGGCCACAAATCATATACAGCAATTGGATGAGGCGGTGATTCGAAAGGGCAGGATTGACGAGCATATCTTTATGGGCAATCCGCGGAAGGAGCATGGAATGCATATATTGCGCCGCAAATTTGAGCAGGATGCCAAAGTGAATATTGGCGATTTCCTTATTCCGCTTTTATATGAGAAGCTGCATAATATGAAATATAAGGAATATCTCAGGAAAGCAGAATTTTGGGAGAAAAACGGTCAGCAGGCGCAGCGATTGGGACCGGAAGATGTCAGGCCTTCCGGTTCGGAACTGGTGATGCTTTATAAAGATATAAAGGCAGAAGCGTTTTTTGCCCAGATGAAGGAAGGAGTCTTGGACGGGAACTGCTGTATTCGCATCAGTGAAGAGACAGCGGAAACGTATTTTCAAAAGATACAGGAGAGCAGAGAATGATAAGGAATATGGAAAAGGGTCTGCAATGGCTGCCCATTGTATTTGGCATTGGTGTTGTGCTGGAGCTTATGCTGGCATTGATTGGGAAGGGCAGCGGATTGGGCGAGCCTTCCAATGTTTTCGTTATGCTTGCTTTCTTTCTGATAGTGGCAGTGCTGTTTTTTCTGTCCTACCGCTGCTTAGCCATCGGAAAAAAAATGCGGGAATCCTTGGAGAAGGCAGGGGTTGAAATACAAAGCCTGAGTATGCTGGTGGGAGAGGAAGTACTGAAGGAACTGCAAAGCAGGGAAAGCTTTTTTGGGGAAAGCAGGCTGGATGCGGCGTTTTCGGAATTCAGTGAGAATGTGGAACGTATGGCCCGGGCAGGGGAGACACATAAAGTTAAAATAGGCACAAAGGGAAATATCGAAGATTATATCAATGAGGAACTGATGGAATCGGCCATACAAAAGGATTTTTTGAACCAAGTTCCGGCGACTCTGACCGGTTTAGGTATTTTGGGGACTTTTCTCGGACTGTCCATCGGTTTAAATTCTTTTGAACTGTCGGGTACCGTGGCGGAGGTGGAGGGGAAAATCGGGCCGCTGATGGATGGCATTAAAGTGGCATTTCATTCATCTATCTGCGGCCTTTGCTTTTCTGTCCTATATAATTTCTTTTATCGGAAAACGCTGGCGGAGATTATGGGGGCGTTGGACTATTTTCTGAACATATTTCAGAGATTTGCAGTGCCAAGCACGGATAACGGATCCGACAATACGTTCTTAAAGTATCAAGCCATGATCTGCAAGGCATTGCAGGAACAGACTTACATAGAGAATGCAATTATGGAAAGACAGGATGCCAGATTTGCAGGACTGGCGGAAAAAATGGATGAACAGAACCGGCAGACACTCCGTATGTACCGGCAGGTCAATGAGAAAATATGCGAAAGCCAGATAGAGGGGATGGAAAAAATAGTGAATGCCTTTATCGGGGAGATGAACAAGGCTTTACAGGGAAGCTTCAAGGATACGGAGATAATGATACGGAATCTGCAGCTGTATCAGGCAAAATCCCAGAGCAGTATGGAGGCTGCCTTGAGGCAAATCTGCGATATGTCTGCGGATATATCGGCTGTCAATGCGGGGCTGGGGCATACGGTACAGGATCTTAGACAGTTTATGGAAGATACGTCTGAGATACAGAAAGTGCTTCGGGACAATTTGGCGGCAGTGCGCGGGCATTCGGAAACGGAAATGAAGAGATTGCAGCAGCAGTCGGAACTTATGCAGAATCTGGCGGCGCAGGAGATACGTTTGGCAGCCATGGCGGCGGAAGCGGAAAATCGGATCAGGACAGTATGTCAATGGCAGGAGGAGAGCCTGAGGGAAGCAGGCAAACAACAGGAGGACAGACTGACGGAAGTAAGCAGACAGCAGGAGGATAGACTGGCGGAGGCAAGCAGGCAGCAGGAGGATAGACTGGCGGAAGCAAGCAGGCAGCAGGAGGATAGACTGGAGAAGGCAAGTAAACAGCAGGAGGATAGGCTGACAAGGGTAAATGAAGAACAGGAATTAAGGCTGAACGAGATGACAATGCGGCAGGAAACGCGGATGGCACAGTGGGCCGAAGCACAGGAGGCAAGAGTGGCAGAGACGGTGGCGGCGCAGGAAGCGAGAGTAGCAGAGGCGGTGACGGCACAGGAAGCGAGAGTGGCAGAGGCGGTGACGGCGCAGGAAGCGAGAGTAGCAGAGGCGGTGACGGCGCAAGAACAGAGAGTGGGGAATGCCGTGTCGGAACAAGGGAAAAGACTGGAAGAGGCGGTCGACAGCTTAGGACGGAAAATAGGGCATACGGCAGATGTTCAGGTTGGACAGATTATCTCCTCTTTTGCCGCACAGGAAAGACAGATGAATCTTGCATTGGACAGTTTTGCCCATGGCATGGAGGAAAGGATTTATGCCATGCGGCAAATGCAGGAAAGCTTTGACGCTGTCCTCCGGCAGGGGATGACATCCATTCATGCCATGGCAGAGGAAACCTGTCAGAATCTGAAGAAACAGGCCGGGTGGATGGAGACGGTGAACGGGGCGGTATATGATAAGATGGATGAAATGTCCGGGACGGTGGAACGTCTAGGCCGGCATATGGAAGCGAACATAGAGTCTATGGATAAAATAATCCGCAATCTTTATGAGGAATCGGATATCCGGATGCAGGCTGCGGCACGGCAGGCGAAAGCGGGCAGTGGGGAGATTTTTCAGGAGATAGAGGAAGAGGGTGAAAAACTTGAGGCGGATAAGAAGATTCCATAGAAAAAATAAGAAGGGGAAGGAGCCGGGAGAGATAAATTATTGGCAATCTTACTCGGACTTAATGGCAGCCATGGTACTGGTATTTGCCCTGATTATTGGTTTTACCATATATCGTGCCAAAGAAGATTATGAAAATATAGGAAGAGAAGCGAAAGAAAAAGACTGGATACTTCTGAAGCAGGGGCAGGAATTGGATAGGCTGACAGGCAGGCTGAAAGAAATGGAAAAAAAGATGGCCGATGCGCAGCAGGAGGAGGCAGAGACAGATGAATTTTTGCAGGAATATAGAGCATTGGCAGAGCAGAATGACAGTCTGATGAAACAGAATGAAGAACTGTCGGATAGTCTGCGGGAACTGGAGGAAAAAACGGAGAGGGTATATGCAATACGCAGGGACATTGTAGAGGAATTGGAAGAAGAGTTTTCTGATTCCGATCTGGAAGTTGACATAGATCCGGAATCGGGTACGGTCTGTTTAGATTCCAATATATTGTTTGCCTATGATGATTTTCGGCTGAGCAATGTGGGAAAGGAGACTTTGGACAATTTTTTTCCGGCTTATTTTTCCGTTATATTAAGGAACTATGATTCCGTATCGGAAGTGATCATTGAGGGGCATGCCGATGACAGAGGAGATTATTCCTATAATATGAATCTTTCCCAGGCAAGGGCTTTTGCAGTGATGAATTATTGCATCGGGGATGAGGTAATAGACGGAGTGGGTGTCAATGATGAAATGTTTTCCGAAGACGAATTGAGGGTAATCAGGGAGATCGTTACGGTAAACGGGCGTTCTTATTACGATCTGATTTATGATGATGGGGGGAATGTGGATGCGGATGCTTCCCGGCGGGTGGAAATAAAGTTCCGGCTAAGGGCAGAGAATGTGCTTTTAAATGGTGAGTAAGGACAGAACCGAAAATTGATTTCCGGCACAAATCTCCCAGAAATCATGACGCATATCTTCCGGAAAGCAATTTTCGTAACAGTTCAGCCTGAATGTAATGTTGGGAGGCGGACGCCCGTGCGCGA
>CAJUIM010000100.1 GCA_910586275.1 uncultured Lachnospiraceae bacterium
CGCGCACGGGCGTCCGCCTCCCAACATTACATTCAGGCTGAACTGTTACGAATTTTCCGTCGGACAATGTACTAGAGCGTGTTTGAAAATTGCTTTCCGGCAGATGTGCATCACAATCTGCGGGAAAGCAATTTTCAAACACGCTCGTTTTATTCTATACCCTATACTCCCGAATACGCGGAGAATCCGGCGTCAATGGGAAGGACAACACCGGTAATGGCACTGGCCGCCTTATCGTCGCACAGGAAAAACACTCCGCCCAATAGTTCCTCGCTTTCCACAAACCGTCCGGTAGGAGTTCCGTTCAGAATCTTCTTGGAACGGGCAGTAGGCGTTCCGTCCTCGTTAAACAGCAATGCCCGGTTCTGGTTGGAAACTAAGAAGCCCGGGGCAATGGCATTGCAGCGGATTCCGGTCCCTGCAAAATGAGTCGCCAGCCATTGCGTAAAATTAGATACTGCCGCCTTTGCACCGGAATAAGCCGGTATTTTTGTCAGCGGGGTATAAGCGTTCATGGACGAAATGTTCAGGATGCATCCTGATTTACGTTCCGCCATATCCTTTGCGAATGTCTGCGTCGGAAGAAGTGTCCCTTGAAAATTCAGCTTAAACACAAAATCCACCCCGCCCGCATCCAGGTCAAAAAATGTTTTCTGCCCTTCTTTGGCCTCATGCTGATATTCATTGTCTGTCGTGGCCTTCGGATTGTTCCCGCCTGCCCCGTTCACCAGAATATCACACGGCCCTAAATCGGCCAAAACCTGTTTATGCACCTCTTCCAAAGCCTCCGATTCCAGTACATTCGCCTTATATCCTTCACAGATAAATCCTTCAGCCTTGCACTCCTCTGCCAGTTTCTTAACCGCTTCTTCATTCAGGTCCAACGCGGCCACTTTTGCGCCGGCTTGGGCAAAAGCTTTCGCCATGGTACCGCACAGCACACCGCCCGCCCCTGTCACCACTACCACTTTTCCGGTAAAATCCACTTTCAACGGCAAATTTATCATTTTTCTCCCATCCTTTCCGCTATTTATATTTTAATGTCACGAACATTCTTTTCACATAGGCAGTCCGCAAACCGGAAGCCTCACGGCAGCTATCGGATATACTTCCCCTCCGGCCCCGCGGACACGGTAACCGTCCCCTCATGACATGCTAAATGTTCCCCGCTTCACGTTCCAGCATATCCCAACAGCCCCAAAGGTACATAATCCCAAGAGCCCTGTCATACAGTCCGTAGCCGGGACGGCATTTTTCCCCCCAGATATGGCGGCCGTGATCCGGACGCATATAGCCTTGGTATCCGCAGTCATGGTAAGCGCGCATGATTTCCAGAATCCCTACATCGCCGTCACAGTCGCGGTGGGAAGCTTCGGTAAAATCCCCATTGGGAAAATGTTTCACATTCCGCACATGGGCAAAAGCAATACGGTCACAGTATGTCCTAATAATATCCGGCACATCGTTTTCCGGGTTTGCGCCCAGAGAGCCGGAACACAGACACAGGCAATTGTATTCGTCATCTACCATAGATAATAATTTCCCGATGGACTCTTTATCCACCATCAGCCGGGGCAGGCCGAAGATATCCCATGGGGGATCGTCCTGATGGATTGCCATTTTAATTCCTGTCTCATGGCAGACAGGCATAACCGCTTCCAAGAAATATTTCAGATTCTCCCATAGCTTTTCTTTTGTTACCGGCCGGTATGCTTCAAACAGTTCATCCAGCTTGGCCATGCGTTCCGGCTCCCATCCCGGAAAAGACATGCCATTGAGGTTATTGAGAATATAATCCGCCATCTCCTTATAATCTTCCTGAATTTTTGCTTTCTCATAAAAGAGAGCCGTAGAGCCGTCCCCCATCGGGTGAAAAAGATCCGTTCTTGTCCAGTCAAAAATAGGCATGAAATTGTAAGTCACAACCTTTACCCCGAATTTGGCAAGATTCTTTAATGTGGTTTTGTAATTCTCAATATACTTGTCTCTGGTAGGAAGGCCTATTTTAATATCGTCATGGACGTTTACACTTTCTACCACATCCATGTTGAACCCATGGCCTTCAATCTGACGGCGCATTTCTTCAATCTCTTCCACTTCCCACACTTCGCCTGCCTGCTTATTATGCAGTGCCCAGACCAGACCGGTCACTCCCGGAATCTGCCTGATGTCCTCCTGTGTAATGCTGTCATTCCCTTCTCCGTACCAACGGAATGTCATCTTCATAAAAATCCCTCCTTCTAGGTCAATGTCATTTAGCTTCGCGGCAATCCGCTTCAGGAATATGTCCCCTTTGCGCCGTCGCCCGCCCTAAATGCGGGTGTCAAACAAACCGCAATAGGAATCTACCGGATCCTGTCCCGCAAAGGCCTCCTCCCCTGTCATCATCTTCTCCACCAACGCATCCAGCGTGGAATCACTGTTGTCATAGGTATTGATATAGGTCCGTGCCTGCGGAATATCCGCCAGGACAAAGGGCTGCTGTGTGCTGACTACCACCACCGGCAGTTCAAACACATACCACGGAATCTCTCCTCCGCCCTTCGTCATGCCGAATGCCGGGCGGGCAACCGGCTGAAAACCACCGGCAATGTCCACCAGCGTAATAATCAGATCCTGATTTTCCCGAAACTCTTTAATCGGTGTCTTTCCCGCAAAATAGGCATTGAAATCCGGCACTTTCCCATCCTTCCTCTCCTTCTCCATCCTTTCCATGGGGCTCTCGTAAATGAATGCCTCGAAACCTTTTGCCGCCAGCTTCTCCCTCAGTGCCTCTGCCGGCGAAGTTTTCGGGGCAAATATAGAAATAAGGCCGGGAGCCGACAGTCCTTTTACATAGACAATCATAACTCTCTTATATCTCTCCGGCGTAACCGGAAAGACATCCTTATCCTTATATTTTACCAACGTAATCGCCCGGCCGCTGATTTCCTTCTGCATATCCGTATGCTCCTTACAGCCGATGACTTCTTTCATCCGACTGTGGGGCGGCATAATCTCTGTCTTTGCTTTTTTATGAAGCCCCATATGTGCCTTTAATGCCAAAATGCGGTGCAAAGCCTCGTCCAGACGTGCCTCCGTAATCCTGCCGTCCAAATACCCCTGCTTCATGCTTTCAAAATCTTCCTCCATTTCATTGAAGAACAGGAACATATCCACACCGGCAGCAATCGCCCTAGGAAGCACATCGCTGCGCCTCATGCGGCACGTCATCCCTACCATATGGGAAGCATCCGTCAGCACCATTCCGTTAAACCCAAGTTTCCCACGGAGCAGCCCCTGAATCAGTTCCGGCGACAGCGTGGCCGGCATCATCTCCTCATCGGTAATTCCGGGATTGAAATGCTTTGCATAGGCGGGCTGCATTATATGCCCTGCCATAATGGCTTCCAGCCCATTGTCAATCAGCGTCCGATAAACCAAACCGAACGTAGCATCCCACTCCTCACAGTTCATGGTATTCACACTGTTTGCCACATGCTGGTCACGGAAATCCAGCCCGTCGCCGGGAAAATGCTTGGCCGCACAGCAAAAACCCGGATTGGCATGTGCTCCGTCCAAATATGCTTTCGCCATCCCGGCCACCCTCTCCGGAACGTTCCCATATGTCCTCAGCCCGATCACCGGATTTTCCCAATTATATAAAATATCGCTGACCGGAGCAAAGGAAAGATTGCAGCCGATGGCCGCCGCCTCTTTGTTTGACATATAACCAAGCTGGTATGCATAGTCTGCATTTCCGGTAGCGCCTATTTTTGTCTGATTCCCTATCATTGTACCATCAGTGCATGCCCCATTTCCACCACTTTCGGTATTACATGCGATAATCAGCGGAATCTTGCTGTTTTCCTGCAAAATACGGTTCTGTTCATAAATTTCCTCCGCTTTGCCCGGATTATACCGGATGCCTCCTATGTGATAATCATTTACGGTCATTTTCAAATAATCTTCTTCCCGGGAGGCTCCCATGTTGAAAAACAGCTGCCCGATTTTTTCGTCTAAAGTCATCCCCCTAATCGTATCCTCTACCCATCGGCAATCTTCCTCCGACAAATAGAACGGTTTTGCTTTCATATCTACCATAAATTTTATTCTCCTATTCCAGTCCCGCATTCCCAAAAGCCAGAGCCATCTACCACAGATAAAATCCTTCCTGCTTCGCCTTCAGTATTTTATCTGGGCTCTTCCTTTGGGGAATGCTGTTTCCAGTTCCGCATTCCCAAAAGCCAGAGCCATCCATCACAGATAAAATCCTTCCTGCTTCGCCTTCAGTATTTTATCTGGGCTCTTCCTTCTGGGAGTGCTGTTTCCAGTTCCGCATTCGTGTTTATTTATATGTGATCATTTCCAAGGTTTTTTAAAAACTGTCGTTTTTTCTCTTTCTGATAGGTTCCTGCGTATGCACTGCCTATGAATTTCGGAAACGCCTCTCTGATGAATTCCTCCCAACTTTTCTTCTCGTGGCGCACTAAAATGGGATAATATAGCACTCCGTTTTTCTCTGCCGCATCCATATCGCCCGGCGCATCCCCGCACATCAGCACATGCTCCGGTGCATATCCCCGCTTCATAAGTTCCCCAATGCAAAATGCCTTGCTCCCCGCATCCTGCGCCAATACGATATCCGTCTGTTCCAATAACCCATATAATTCCCATTCCTCCAGTACTGCCCCTAGGTTGGCACTGGATACAATGGCTACATCGGCATCCCGGTGTGCTACGGACAGAGCTTCCGCCACTCCTTCAAAAGGCCGTTTCTCATCCTGTTTCAGCCGGTCAATGGACTGGTTCACCTTCATGCTCCAAGATAACGCTTTTTTCAGGCATGTACTGTTATTTCTCATAATTTCCTGTTCCAGTGCCCGGTCGGAAAGTTCTTGGCTTTTCTCTGCCCATTTCCTCAGAATGTCTATATCCTTAATCCTTTTGTACTTCTCGTTGATTTCTGACAATGCCATGGAAAGCCCTTTATATCGGTTGATTCCCCTTGTCATTGTATACAGATTGATTTCATTCCACCGTTTTAAAATTTCACTGCCCCACTTTTCCAATCCCCATTCTTCTACCATGCAGGGGCCGAAGCAGCTAATATGCTTGATATCCATCGTATCCATTGCGCAGCCGTCACTGTCTACACATACCAAAAAGTCGCTTCTTTTTGTATAAGCCAAAAATCTGTCCGTCATCCGCATAAAACTGGAAGACAATATAAAGGTAAAATCATTCCCGAAATCACCGAACATATAGCCCAGCTTGTCCTTCATGCCAAACGGAACCGCTGCAGCATTAAATCTATCTGCCATAAAAAGTCCTCCTATTTATAGTACCGCATCTCCACATCCGCCCCGATGCTTCTTTGCGCCGACTCTTACTTTTGTACCTTGTCAATTTTAATCAGCCGGGCGTTCAGGCTCTCCGCAAAGCCTTCCGGCATCATGCTGCCGGCCATGTTCACCATTGCTTCCGGCGTCATCGGCTTCATCATATCCCACATGCCCACACCCGGCCCGATATCCATATTAGTCGCCAGTTTCACTGCCTTGGATACAATCTCCATGGCTTCCTGACACTCTGCAATCTCTTCCATTCTGCATCGAATGCTGTATTTACCTTCCGGAAACTCCAGCGGTGCCTTCAGATCTAAGTCTCCGGCAAACTTAAACCAATTTGCCACGCCCTCCGCTCTTTCGTTTACTTCCGGAAGTGCATAAATGGACGGCTCTTTCTCCACTTTCTCCAATGTCATGCTATCCTTGCAGTCTGCCGCAACCGCCAAGACATGATGAAACCCGTTTTTCAGCCGGACCGTAAATACAAAAACTTTCTCACCTGTTTTCACATCCGTCAGTTTGCCGTTGATAAACAGAGACACCGTAGGCTGATTGGAATATACACGGATTTCCGTTGTCTCCCCTGCCCGCTGTGCATACCTTTTGCCGCACAGATGCACCATCGGCTCTTTACTCCAATATGCCTTGTATACATAATAACTATCCTTTTTTGTCTTCCGGTCGATTGTCATAAGCCCCTTATTGTTCCGTCCGGCCACGCCGCCCTCATTCCTTGCCGCACAGCCGAAGTCAAACATATTCCAAACATAGCTTGACCATATCCACGGCCGCTCATGCAGCACTTTTGCCATATGCTCATGATACAATGCCTGATACTCCTCACTATAATCCTTACATGCCGGATTGGGGCCATGGTAAGTAATAATCCCTTCACATCCGTACTCTGAAAGCCCCAAGCTGATATCCGGATGCACTTCATGGAAATGATCCAGCCATGGTCCGTTGTCTTCCATCTTGCCGCCATACCAGCCAAAATAGTGGTTATAGCTTTCCACATCCGTTATATAATGTACCGGGCTGTCCAAAGGTGTCATGGAAACATGGGCAATGGCAGTCAGTCTGGTAGGATCCAATTCCTTGCACAGAGCATTGAGTTCTTTATGATTTTCCACCAGCTGTTCCGAAATGCCCCCAATCAATATTTCATTGGAAATTCCCCAGAAACAAATGCTGGTATGATTATAATTCTGGTAAATCAATTCCTTCATCTGCGTAATACAGTTCCGATGCGCCGCAGGATCCGGATTCATCACACTGATAAAAGGAATCTCCGCCCATACGATCAATCCCAATTCATCACAGGCATCATAGAAATCCTGAGAATGCTGATAATGTGCCAGACGGACCGTATTTGCCCCCAACTCTTTAATGATCCGTGCGTCATTATAATGATCCTCCCTCGAAAGGGCATTCCCCTTGTACAGCATATCCTGATGGCGGCTGACGCCCCTTAACGGCGTAGGAATGCCGTTCAGAATAAATCCTTTTTCCGAGTCACAAGAGAAACTGCGGACACCCACGCGGGCAGACACTTGGTCATATGCCTCGTTCCTTCTCTGCAGAACCGCCGTAACCGTATACAAATACGGATTCTCACAATCCCATAATGTAACGTCCGGAACATATACCTTCACTGCCGTGGCATCCGCAGGGCGAACCGCATAAGCCGCTTCATCCCCTTCGGCATCACAGATTTTATATAACACGGTAAAATTCTCGTCTCCGTTTGCCACCCATGATTCCAGCGAAAACTCCGCACCGCCGCACGCACAGGGCACAGCCGTTACTTTCAGCCCGCTGCCTCCCCAATATTCCAAATCAAAATGGGCATCGGGAACACTGATCAGATTTACCCCCCGGTAAAGTCCGCCGTAAAATGTAAAGTCCGCCGACTGCGGATAAACACTGCTCTTATTTTCATTGCTGCAGGCAATGACAAGCAGGTTTTCCCCCTCTTCCCTGCAATTATCCGTAATATCTGCCCGGAATGCGGAATATCCCCCCTCATGATGGCAGATTTCCTGTCCGTTCACATATACGTCAGCCTGCTGCCCGGCAGCCGGAATATCCACAAACACACGGCCTCCGGCCAAAGGCTGCTTCGGTGTCCGGAACTGTCTGGCATACCAGTAACAGCCCCTATCATAGGCACCGTTCCCGTCATGCCCGTCCACCGCATTCCATGTATGCGGCAAATCCACCTGACTCCAGCTTTCCGGCAGTTCGGAAGGAAGTCCGGCATTTTTCTGCAAAAACCTCCATCCTTTGTTGAGATTGATTATTTGTCTCATATCCTTCCTCCTTTTCTTCTTACTCTGAACTTCTGCTCTGTACCGGAAAACCATAATCTGCATCTTTCCTACCTTACGGCACAGGTTCTTTCCTATAATATCTTTACCACTCTGGGAGATTATATTTGAGAAATAAGAAATTATAATATCCAATATATAGATTTTCACGCTTTGGACAGCGGCATAAAGACAGGCCATTCTCTCAGGCAATCTGCCGAGTGCCGTGCCGGCCAAGAAACCATGTCGGAACGTCTGCCTCTCCATGCCAGTTATCTGCCCATAACGTTTCAAAAGAAATGGCTTTCTGCATTCATAGAATTTGATTTCCGTAAAATAATTCTTTTTCTATTTTAAATAATAAATAAGTATGATATCCTTATACAAATGAACATTCTCCGGCAGCAGCACTACGACGTGCCGTTTCACCACTTTGCGTGATATCTGCGCCAAATTCAGGTTACATAGCCTACTATGCGCCTTTTTTGGCACAAATTCCCCACAAATTGTGACGTTCATCCGGAAAGCAATGTTCAGACACGCCCTAATGTAAACAGCATACGGCAGAACACATTTTCAGATATGTTCCGTCTGTCCGCAAAAATAAAAAGAAAGGAAAATAATAAAAGGATAAGCAATGTTTAAGAATATTCATAAAAAATATACGAAAAGAATCAATACATGGTATGCCCTGTTTTCCATGCTATTTGCAGCAATGATTATCACTAGCCGACATATTTTCAATTTTGAGGCGGATATATCCTCCATTGCAACTGTCTATGTGACAGATTTTCACTTTGTTGATTTTATCGCATGGGCATGCATGGTTCCGGCCATTTATCTCCTTACGGAATTGGCTGCGTTTCTATTTACTCCCGTAGGAACCGCTCTTTTCAAGGAAAGAAGAAACGGCAGGCAAAGCCTTCTAGTACTGGCAGGTTCTTTTCTGCTTCTCCTGCTTCTATGGTTCCCCTACCTGCCTTCCTATTGGCCCGGCGGCATTTATTCCGATACCGTGGATTCCATTAACATGGCTTTGGGCAAAGCCGCATTGGACAACCACCATCCCATCTTATACACACTGATCTGGCGTTTTATGTTCCTGATTACCGGTGCATTTTCAGGGGAAGGTGAATATGGAGGGCTGAAACTTTTTACCGTGGCACAGACACTTTTGCTGGCCTTTGTCCTGTCCTATTTCATTTACCGATGCTACCGCTGGGGACTCCATAAGGCGTTCCTGCTTTTTTGGCTGCTTGCCTTTGCAATATACCCTCTCTATCCCTTTTACGGAATATCCATGTGGAAAGATACACTGTTTTCACTGACCGTATTCGCTTTCTCTCTGTTCCTCTGCCACACATTTTCCGATGCAGGGGAGAATACGGCCCATCCGGGCACAGCCGGCCAAAGAGCCGAAGCCAATGGCGGAATATCCCTGACACAGCTGGCTCAGTACTGCCTTTTCACTGTCCTTATTATCTTTCTGAGAAATAACGGTATTTATGTGGCTGCATTTTACTCTGCCGCCATCACTTTGTTATGTCTCAGACAAAGAAAAACGGCCGTCCGCATAGGAACCGCCTCCTTCATCATACTGCTTATTTCCGCAATCATCCAAGGACCGGTTTACGACCGGTGCGGCTATAACATAAACAAAACCACGGAAAGCCTTGGCATCCCTCTGCAGCAGACAGCCTATATTGTATCCACCGATGGGGTAGTTACACAGGAAGACGAAGAAGTCCTGACAGAACTGATGCCTATGGAGCGATGGAAAGAACTGTATAATCCAATCGTGGCTGACACAATTAAGTTTTCACCCGAATTTAACCGCCAATACTTAGAGGAAAACGGCAGTGAATTCATGAAAACATATTTCCATCTGGTAGTTCAGAACCCGGTGAAAGCCGTGAAAGCCTACCTGCTTAGCACTATGGGATTCTGGGATATCTTCGAGAGTTCCTCCACAGCCTATATCTGCAACATGCATTTCGGAAATGTAGAATATTTTATGAGCGATTATTTTGATTATTACCTCCATATCTCTTTCCGGAACCTAGTGGAACCCAAAAATTATCTCAGTGCCGCCCTCTTTGTATGGCTGCTGCTGGGCACGGTCTTTACCTGCCTGGCAAGGCACAATAAAAAAGGCCTGATTGTCCTCATGCCCACACTCGGCATCTGGCTTACCATTATGGCTGCCGTGCCCGTGGCATTTTCCTTCCGATATATCTATGCACTCTTCCTCTGCACGCCGCTGTACCTGATTGTAAGTATAAAAAGTTTCCAAAACCCGGCAAAGGATAACTGCCCATGTGCCGCAAAGTAAGGGAAAAATCTTTCCCCTGCACGGATTTATGCCAAAAAATAAGGAACTGCCATGCAATCATCTGCAGCAGTTCCCTAAAATCCGTCCGGATTCTGTCCCAAAAACCATGGCAGCAACCCCGACATCATTAAATTAACCCCCATTCCTTTTCAGAAACAATGTTTTCCCATACCTTTCATAACGCCGGCACTCAGGCACAATGTCATTCCATGCCCTCCGTAGCCATCCGTTCATACTCCTTTGCTTCTTCTTCCATCCCACACCTCCGGCAACAGCCAGCCAGCCCTCGCAAAGCTTTCTCCCCGCCGCACCGAATATCCAATATGCTCTCCGTCTCAAATGCAGCATTGTAATACCACACCATAGCTTCCTTATCATCCCCCGCTTCTTCATAATAATATGCCAGTTCCAGACATGCCTCCGCACATCCCCCGCAAGCCACCGCTTTCATTGCATATTTATAAAATCCCGGCACATCCCCACGCAGTCTGGCAGCCCTAGCGGCCACACAGAACGCTTTCTTCCATTCCCCTTCCGACCGACCGTCTTCCCCGCACACCTTCACAAAATAAGGCTCTGCCCGCAGAAAATCATCCGCTTCCCCTGCAATGAACAGTTCCCTCGCATATAAATCCAACAGCCGCCCGGACAGCCGCTCCCCCCTGCCCCAAAGCCGTTCAAACGCCGCCAGATCCCTCCCGGCATGGCTTTCCTCCTGCTCATGGATAATCTCTATATCACTGTCAAATACCAATGGCTCCGTTCTGACCGTTTCATGAATCGGGTCAATCCATGTAAAACCACGATTCCGCCTAAACAGCTTCGGCCGGTACTCCTTATCATAATTATAAACCGTGCCGAATTTCAGCTGATTACAATAATACATCTGCACAATCTCGATTTCCGGCAGCAAATTTTCCTTCAGCAGACGAAACCGCCTCCGATTTACCTCATCCAAAACCTCATCCGCGTCCGCCGAATAAATATAATCCCCTTCCGCCTTAGAAAACGCAAAATTACGGGCAGCCGCAAAATCATCCACCCAAACAAAATCATAAATCTTATCCGTATATTCCGCAGCCACTTCCTTCGTCCGATCCGAAGACCCCGTATCCACAATAATAATCTCATCCACCAAATCACACAGACAAGACAGACAACGCCCCAAAATCCTCTCTTCATTCTTCACAATCATACACAAAGACACCGTCACCATAAACCGTCACCTCTCTATCCCAATCTCCATACCCATCAAAAACCCCACCCCTATCTCCATGCCACCCTCCGCATCACGTCCCTGCCACAAACCCACCACAGATTCGCCCCCATACACATACCCGCCCCCATCACAAACTCCCCCCACATCTCCATACCCTTCCTCATCCTATCCCTACACCTACACCTACACCTACACCTACACCTACACCTACACCTACACCTACACCTAACATTTTATCACATCCTCCCCGCCCAAAACAGTTTTCCGGAACAAATCCGAAAAATACCACGCCCAAAACAGCCACAATCAACCAAAATCCAAAAGAAAAATCCACAGCATCCCGACAAAATTCACAACCACGGCAAAAACAGCAAACCAAAAACCGAGACACCAAATCACCACCCCCGACACAAATCACCGCCCACACCCCCGGAAATCTGCATGAAAAGTCTTCCGCCTGCTGCACCCCGTAGAAAGCCCCGCCGGGGCGTTGCAGCAGACGGAAGACTTTCCATACAGATTTTCTCCTACAAAACCTTAGACAAGAACTCCTGCAGACGCGGACTTTTCGGACTCCCGAAAAACTCCTGCGGAGTATTTTCCTCCATAATAATCCCCTCATCCATAAACAGCACTTTCGTCCCCACTTCCCTGGCAAACCCCATCTCATGAGTTACCACCACCATCGTCATGCCGCTGTCCGCCAATCCTTTCATAACTTCCAGCACTTCCCCTACCATCTCCGGATCCAATGCCGAAGTAGGTTCATCAAAAAGCATCACTTTCGGGTTCATGGCAAGGGAACGCACAATAGCCACCCTCTGTTTCTGCCCGCCGGACAGCTGACTCGGATAAGCATCCGCTTTTTCTTTCAGCCCTACCCGCTCCAACAGCTTCAGTGCCGTCTCACCGGCTTCCTCTTTTCCCATTACCTTTAGCTTCACAGGAGCCAAAGTGATATTTTCCATAATGGTCAGATTATTGAACAAATTGAAATTCTGAAACACCATTCCCATATGTTCCCTGATTTTATCGATGTCGGCCTTTGGATCCGTAATCTTAGTCCCTTCAAACCAGATATCTCCGCTGGAGGGTGTCTCCAGCAGATTCAGACAGCGCAGAAATGTACTTTTTCCGGAGCCTGAGGGTCCCACGATCACAATTTTTTCCCCTTGATGCACATGATAATTCACACCCCTGAGCACATGGTTATTTTCAAATGTCTTATGCAGTTTCTCAACGATTATCACTCTTACGCAGCCTCCTCTCCAATACACCCAGCAAAACGGTCAATATTTTAATGACCACAAAGTAAATTACTGCTGCACCTATTAACGGCATGAAAGCTTCATAAGTTCTGGAAGCTATCTGGTTCGCCGCACGCGTCAGATCCGTCAGGCTCACATAACCTACTATTGCCGTTTCCTTCAGCAGCACAATAAACTCGTTTCCGATGGGCGGAAGCACATTTTTCACCGCCTGAGGAATAACTACATATATCATTGTCTGTGCCTTGGACAGCCCCAGCGACCGTCCCGCTTCCATCTGCCCCTTATCTACGGCCAGTATTCCCGCCCGGACAATTTCTGCCACATATGCGCCGCTATTAATTCCGAACGACAATACAGCCACAAACACTCCGTTCTTTGCGCTGGAAAATATAATGAACCACATAATCATCAGCTGCAGCACCGACGGCGTCCCCCTGATGACATCTATGTAAATATTGGCCAGTACCGCCAACACTGTTTTCTTCCCGTTTCTCCGCACTGACAGCTTCATAAATGCCAGCAGCGTACCGATTATCATCCCAAGTATTGCTGCAAATACCGCAATCTGGATGGTAACTCCCAATCCTTGCAAATATAATTTCCACCTGTCTCCGGTGATAAATGCGGCTTCAAACATTTTCGCCACCTTTTCAGACCACGCCTGCATTCCATTCCCATCCTTTCTCTTCCCCTCACTCCAAAGGGGACAGCGGATAACCGCTATCCCCATCACTCCGGCCAAGGCAGTGCCCTGCCTCTGTTTCCTGAATTGTTCTTATTGATTGCTTTCTTCAATATATTCTGCCACCAAAGCATCAAAAGTACCGTCGTCCTTCAATGCCTGCAGTGCGCCGTTTATCTGCTCTGCCAGTACGGTATCTCCCTTAGGCATGGCAATGGCATAATTTTCTGTCTCAAAATTAAATTGGCCGCCGTCAAGGGCAATCACTTTACCCTCAAATTTGGATTCAAAAACCAAGGCCGGATTCTTGTCAATGATTACACAGTCCAATCTGCCGTTCACCAGATCGTTTACTGCGTCTACCCCTTTATTGTACTGAGATACGGTTGCGCCTTCGATTTCCTCTGCAATAAAGTCACCCGTTGTTCCAAGCTGCACGCCGATTGCCTTACCTGTCAGATCGTCCGCGCCGGCAATCTCAGAACCCTCCAGTACCAGCACATTCTGAATGGCTTCATAATAAGAATCGGAAAAATCAACCGTATTCAGTCTCTCTTCCGTTACCGTCATGCCTGCAATGGAAACATCGATTTTGGTGCCGATGGAAGAAACCAAGGAAGCAAATTCCATATTGTCAACCTGCACTTCAACCCCCAGTTTTTCTCCGATTGCTTTTATCAAGGCAATATCAAAGCCATCCGGCTCTCCACTGTCATTTACATACTCAAAAGGCGGAAATTCCGCATTGGTGCCCACATTCAATACCCCGTCTGCCAAAGCTTCGGATACTGCCGCAGCTTCTGCATCTTGCCCTTCGGCATTGTCTGCCGCTTCTGCGGGAGCCTCTGTTTCCTCAGAAGCCTCTTCAGAGCCCGCTTCTTCTGCCTGTCCGCTCTCCTCCGTACCCGTGCTTTCTGCCACCGTCTCTTCCGTAGGCGCTGCCTCTTCTGCCTTACTGCCGCACCCTGCCATAACCGACATGCATAATACAGCCGTAAGCATTGCCGCTACTGTTTTTTTCATAATACTTTCCTCCTCGAATTAAAAATTAGTGAATACTTGCGCATGTGCTCATTCACAACCCGTTATCATCGGGCCGCAACCGGTACACTCCAAGTCAGCATACCATGTTAATTGTATAAAATCAACAATTTCTGCATAAATATTTAAACCAATAGTAAGTAACAGTTCAGCCTGAATGTTGTGTTGAGAGGCGGACGCACGGGAGGGATTT
>CAJUIM010000101.1 GCA_910586275.1 uncultured Lachnospiraceae bacterium
AAATCCCTCCCGTGCGTCCGCCTCTCAACACAACATTCAGGCTGAACTGTTACCCATGATTTCACCCACAATTACATTTTCACCCACCATCGTAAACCACCCCACCCCTCATCCCCAATCACCCCCACACCAAACCCCACCACCAAACTCCCCCATACCTCCCCACATCGGCACACACCATCCACTGAAGACTCCCATACCTCCCTCCCACCGACACACAACATCTACCAAAGACTCCCCATACCTTCCTCCACCGACACACAGCATCTGCCGGAGACTCCCTGTCTGCATGGCCGGTTTCTGCGGGGCATATTGTCTGTGCGGGGACGGCAGTATGTCGTATTCTGATTTCCTCGGAAAAAATGGAGACATTTCTTACTGCTGTTTCTGACAGGATAGCTGCCGCATTAGGCGGCGTTGTCTGACCGAAGGGAGTTTAGCCGCCGTGGCAGCTATCCTGACAGAAACAACAGTTAGAAATGCCCCATTTTTAACGGCGAAATCAGAATACGACATACTGCCACCCCCGCACAGACGATATACCCCGCAGAAACCGGCCATGCAGACAGGGAGACTCCGGCAGACGCGTCCGCCCCCAACCACTAATTATTCCGAGTCGCCTCAAACTCCAAAATAATCTTAGACAACTTCTTAGCATACTCATCCCGCCCTTTTTCCGACAAGTGTATCCCATCCTCCAAATATTCATCCGCCGTATAAGCATCCAGCCCGATTCCCTCATACACATTCATAAACAAAGTCTTCATATCGTTTGCCACATTCCCGCAGACCCTGTGGTATTCCACCAGATTGGCGACCCCATTGCTGGACATATTGCCGTCGCCCAAATAAGCACCGTCCTGCCCCCAGAAATGTGCATAATTAGGCGAACATAAAATAATCTGCGCATCGGGATATTTATCCCTCAGTGCCTGAACGGCAATGCGCAACGCCCCCACATAAGTAAAAGGATCGTAAAAAGAATCATCACCGCTTAACGGCACACAGCTTAAGAAGTCATTCATTCCGTACTCCAACACAAAATAATCCGTATTCTCAAAATTGCAGCTGTCAAATACTTCTCCCGCCCGATATCCGTCCAAAAGCCCCCGGTCCACATTGCCGCAGATCACATTTACCACACCCTGCAAAGAACGCGACGTCCATTCCTCATAGGCCGCGCTTTCGTCCTCCAGCAATGCTGCCGTCGTGCCGCCCATGGCCAGATTGTAAACATCCGCATTGCAATATACGCCGGTCAGGCTGGCGATCCCCGTGTCGTTTCTGTAACCGTCCAAAATGCTGTCGCCCAAAAATACAATCTGAAGCTTATTGACTGCATGTTCATTGGGCACGATTTCCGTCACTTCCTGTTCCGCTATTTCCGGTTCCCGCAGATCTTCCGGAGACAGCAGCACCTGTTCCGGTTCTGCCGGCTCCGTCACATCCGCCGGTTTCTTCCAAACATTCTCTCTGTCCTTCTCGTTTTCCAAATCCATTTCCGGAGTGGCATGATTATTTGTCACTGCGGTGTTTTCCACAATCTCCTCCGGCTCTGCCGCTCTTTCCTCTGTCTGCTTCCCACAGCCTGCCATCAGCAAAACGGCCAAGGCGGCCCACATACACACATGAAATTTTTTCCTCATCTTTTTACTCCCTTCCGGTTTCCTATTTTCCTGCTTTTCATGTATATTTTATTTTTTCCTGTTCATATTTCATTATAACCACTTACGGCACATTTAACTTAAGAAATTATTTTATGCGCCTTAAGCAAAAATTAAAAAATATCTGGTTAAATCATAGTTATATGAAAAAACCATAGATTCATTAAAATCCCTAATATATCGAAAAGTTCAGAGGTAACTTATGCTTTTTAATTCCATGGCCTTTGCCATATTTTTACCGGCCGTTTTCACATTATACTGGATTTGCCCCGTCAAGTTCCGCTATCTGTTCCTGCTTGCAGCCAGCTATTGTTTTTATATGACGGCAGACATAAAATATTCTTTGCTGCTCATGCTTGTCACCGTCAGTTCCTACGCGGCTGCCCGCCTATTGGACGCTGTCCCCGCCCCTTCCGCCCGAAAAAAAATCTTCCTTTCCGGGCTTATTGCCCTGCTCTCCCCGCTGCTCTTTTTTAAATATATCCCTACTCTGCTGCCGTTGCACGCTTCCTCCATACAATTTATGCTTCCGGTAGGCATTTCATTCTATACCTTTCAGGCAGTGGGCTACCTGACGGATATATACTTGCGGAAATACCCGGCAGAAAAACATTTCGGATATTACTGCCTTTTTCTCTCCTTCTTTCCGCAGCTGCTGTCAGGCCCCATCGGACGGGGCGGCCGGCTGCTGCCGCAGATATGCTCCCCCCGCAGATTCGATGCCTCTCAGGCATCCTATGGCCTGAAAAAGATGGCTGTGGGATATTTTAAAAAACTGGTAGTGGCAGGCTTGGTCGCCCCTACCGTGGATGCGGTCTATGGCAGTCCGGACAGCTATGTAGGCCTTATTTTCCCCATAGCCACCTTCCTGTTTGCCGTACAGATTTACTGTGATTTTTCGGGCTATACGGATATTGCCATCGGGTGTGCGCTGCTTTTCGGCATAGAACTGACGGATAATTTCAAAAGCCCTTACTTTTCCCATAGCCTGAAAGAATTCTGGAGCCGCTGGCATATCTCACTTTCCTCTTGGTTCCGCGACTACGTCTATATCCCCCTTGGCGGCAGCCGCGCCGGCAAGTTCCGCCATGCCCTGAACCTGATGCTTACTTTCCTTGTCAGCGGCCTATGGCACGGCGCAGGCATTACTTTTCTCCTCTGGGGCGGACTTCACGGATTTTTCCAAATCCTGGAGAACCGGATGAATAAGCTGCGGGAAAAACCTGCGGAAACCGGACACCGTCCGCTGGCGGCTTCCATACTCTCCATGCCGCTTACCTTCCTGCTTGTATGCTTTGCATGGGTATTTTTCCGCGCCGACAGCCTGTCCGACGCATGGCGGATCCTCTCCTTAAGCTTCTGCAATATAAAAAACTTTGACGAATATTTAAAAACGGCCGTCATCTGCCTGGATATGAGTTACGGCCATATGGCCTACATTTCCATACCCATCCTGCTTCTTGCCGTTTATGACTATGCCTCGCTGAAAACAGATGTAATCGCCTTTCTTTCCGCCCGGAAAGTCTGGATACGCTATCCGGTTTACGTCCTGTTCTTACTGTCCATACTGTTATTTTCAGAGAAAGGAGTCTCGTCGGAATTTTATTACTTTCAATTCTGACGACAGCAAAAATATGAAACGATTTATTCCGTTTGTCAACTTCATCCGGTTCGCCGCAAAATGTCTGATTGTCTCCGTAAGTGCCATATTCGCGCTTTTCCTGCTCAACCGGCAGTATGAGCAAGTCATGGACAATCCCTACAGCGATGCCGACAAATTCCACTATCTGACCTCCTCCGACAGCAAGATACAGCTTTGCAACATCGGCAGTTCCCATGGGGAATATGCATTCCGTTATGACAGCCTTGAGGAAAAATACGAGTGCTTCAACTTTGCCATGTCCAGCCAGACCTATAACTACGATTATGCCATTCTGTCCATGTACAGAAATCACTTTGCCGAAAACTGCGTAATGTTCATTCCCGTTTCCTACTTTTCTTTCAATAACGAAGTGACAAACGAAGCGGAAGAGGAATTCCTCAGCACAAAATATTACTCCTTCCTCTCCCCTAAATATATTCCGCACTACAGTCCGTATATAGACCTTGTCACCAACCGGCTCCCCATACTCTCCGCCGGCGAGGACATAGCCAAGCTTTTCCCCTCCCTCTCCCTGCGCACCCTCGCCGCCGGAAGCAGAACGGTGCAGGCAGCCGCCGGAGATACAGAAACTACACAGGCGCCGCTTCCCACCGCCAACAAAAATACACAGTCCGGCAATGCCGATTCCCCACAGGCACAGGCACAATCCGGCATCGCCGATTCCCGGCAGGCACAGACACAGTCCGGCAACGCCAATGCCCAAAAGGCACAGACACAGCCCATCACTGCCACAGCGGCCGAATTCCGGCAGAAAGCCTGCAGCCGCTATAATCGGCATATGCGCAACAAACAGGAATACTTCCTGCCGGAACGCATCGCCAACCTCGACGACATTCTGGATTTCTGCGAGGCAAACGGCATCACCCCAATATTGATCACTACCCCTTATACCAATTATTACTACAAACAAGTCACTATGGAATTTAAAAAAGAATTCCGTGAAGTCATCACCGCCATTGCCGACAGGCATGGCATCAATTATTATGACTATTCGGAAGACGAACGGTTCGGAACCCATTTAGAATACTTTTCCGATGCGGACCACCTGAACGAAACAGGCGCCCGGCTGTTTATGGATATCCTAGCGAAAGAAATACCGGAATTTTCAGCATTTCTTTCGCCAGAGCGTGTTGACACTCTTTAGCAAAAGACCTATATTTCCTTAATCCTTCTCCCCATCCCATTCATCCCGCGGCACCGCAGAAATACTGTCCACATGGAAATAGGCAGCATACGCCACATTCACCCAGTACCCGCTGTCCTCCGCGCTCAGCTCCGAATTATAGGCATCGCTATACTTATTCTCAAAATCAGGACGCAGAAGCGGAACCGTAATATCCATATTCCCTGCCGCCCGCTGCGCTTCAATATAGCAAAACCTTTCCTCGCTCTCCCGGTATATGCGCATTAGCTGCGCCCCGCAGTCCATATAATCAAACAGGAAATACATGGTCAGTATGGATGCCCCGCCCAATTTCAGTGCCCGCAGATACAAATCTATATCCGCCACATCCACAATCCCCTGTATGCAGCTTACCGTCAGGAAAATACCTGCTCCAAAATAAGCCCGCCCCATTGGCTCCGGCACAAGCACAAGCGCATAGCAGGTTGCGGCAGATACAAAGAAATACAGCAGCATATTCCCGCTTCTTTCCCATTTTGCCTTCTGCAGCCTTACCAGAATAAAAGCCACTATGGCAATTGCCAGCAGAATAAAGAAATGCTCCCGGATGGCCAGATTGCATTTCTGCCATCTGGATATAATCGCAAACACCCCCGCATGCTCTTCCTCCATATACTGTGCCCGGTTGGCATTGCCCGGTGCAAATACCATAAACAGAAAACCAATCAGATTCCCTGCCACACCGCTCAGCATCCACGCCCGTACCCGCCTGTTTTTCCATATATAATACCCGATCCAGATACCCAGCAGCAGAATCCCCCCGCCGGAAGTGTTCTCGTTGCACCAGCCGGCCAGAATGCCCAGAAGGAACAGCCCAACCCCGGGTGCAATCTGCGACAGACCGTCATAATCATTTTTCATGCAATACCGGAACACCGAAATATCGCCCATGATAATCATGCTTCCCCAAAGATAGTTGCAGGCTCCGGTCTGCCATAGAACCGTCTGCTCAAAGGAAACCGCAAAAACCCAAAGAAACAGCTGAATAAGCAAATACACAAACACATCATGTCTCTTCTTGTGTTCCACATTATAATACATAAAAAGGGACAGCAGAACAAAGGCAAGGCTGTTGAAGATATTAAAAAGCCACTTATCCCCCGTCAGGAAGATCCGCAGCAGCATATGGTTCACGCTTCTGCCTGTCCAAGTCATATACTGATGTTTTTCCTGCCGGATTAAATCCCAGAAAGAACTTGCTCTGGACACATTTTCCGCATAAGTCAGGTCATCCGTCATCATCGGCGTAAATGCATTATAAATCAGAATCATCAGAAACGAAACGGCAACCAGACCGATAAAAAGGAACTTCCTGAGATTATCCTCTTTCCAATCAAACCTTATTCTTCCCTGTTCCCCCGTCTTTCTTATCATTTCCTGTTACCCTTTCTTTCCGAATCCTCAGCCTTTTTTGTAAAAACAAAAAATTTCTGCCCGATAAAATTAAATACGATGAACAGGCCTGTCCCGAACAAAATGGCTACATTCTCCTCGATAGCCTTGGCCTCCATGCCAATCTTGTCCGCCAATAACGGCGCATATCCTGCCATCACGCTCCTTACCGCAGGCTTGGCAATACCATATGCCAGCAGATAGCATACCACAATATGAGCCGCAAAACGGAGTGCCGGCTTCCAACCATGCTCTTTTGTCTGAAAAGTCAGCTTCCGGTTGGCAAAATAAGAAAATATGCTCCCTATGGTGTAAGAAACCGAAGTGGCCACCCAGAAATTCCAGTGCATCATATTATAAAAAACCATATTGAGCACCAGCCCTAACAAAGTATTGATTACACCGATAATTCCGAAATGCAGTATTTCACTAAATAATCTCTTCATATTTGTCCTCGCCGTATATTCTGTACACCAGTGTGCCGACACGTTTATATTTCGTAAAATGACTTGCCTGAATTTCCATCTGCCGCATTGTCATCGGTCAACGATGCCACCGAAGCAATTTCCAAACACGCTCCGGAAGAGTCAGCAGCTTTGCAGCAGTGCCAAATGTAAAGCACAGTACTTCGCCTGCTGCCTGCGGAAAATCAATGCCCCGTCAGTATAAGCCACAGAAACTGAGCATTGGACCGTACATATCGCTTCAGCAGCCGCCGCGGATCCTGTATCAGGCGGTACAGCCATTCCAAGTAAAATTCCTGCATCCATTTCGGCGCACGCTTGGCCGTTCCCGCATGAAAGTCAAAGGCCGCGCCCACCCCCAGCATCACCGCATTGATTTTACCATGATGCTCATGCATCCACCGTTCCTGTTTCGGTGCTCCCAGACCGACCCAGAGAAAATCGGGCTGGGATGCATTGATCCGTTCTATGACTTCCGCGTCTTCTTTCTCCGTCAGCTTCCGGAAAGGCGGGGAGTAAACTCCCACAATACGCAGCCGGGGATATTTTTTCCTGAGATTCCGCTCTAAAGATTTCAACGTATCCTGCGTGCTTCCATAAAAATAATGGGTATACCCTTCCCTCTCCGAAAGCCGCAGGATTTCCGGCATCAGATCGGGACCGGCCACCCGCTGAGCCGCCTGATAACCCCGGATCCGGCAAATCAGCGACAGCGGCTTGCCGTCCGGCACTGCAATCACCGCACTGTTCTGCACCACGCGGTATGCGGGATCATTATAAGCCATAACCGTAGTATGCACATTGGACACACAGACATATTCCCCCCGCAGCCTTTCCAAATTCTTCGTGAGAAAATGAACCACCGATTTCATATTCGTAACCGCAATGTCCACACCCAGGATATTGCATCTTTTCGGCTCCTCTATCTCCATATGCTTCCTATATTTCAGGAAAATCGGGAAGATTTCCACATCATCCAGCAAATAGCGGCGGTAGAGCCGTCTCGGCTCCTTCATCAGACGGTAAAACCATTCCAGCCCCACATAACTCACCCATTTGGGCGCCCGCTTGACCACACCCGCCTCAAAATCAATGGTCGCCCCGATATGAAGCGTCAGCGGCACATTCAGCAGATCCTTATATCGGTAATAGAACTTTTCCTGCTTGGGTGTCCCCAGACCGATGCAGAGTATATCCGGTTTCGTCCGATTGATTTTCCCGATAATGTCACAGATTTCTTCCGCATTGTCTTCAAAAGAATAACTGGGCGAATATACTCCTGCGATTTTCAGGTTTTTATATTTTTTCATCAGATTAATGGCCGCCCTTTTTGCCACTCCTTCCGCCGCCCCCAGCAGAAAAATGGAAAATCCTTCCCTCGCCGCCATTTTGCAGACCTCCGGGAAATAATCCGAACCGGAGATTTTCTCCTTAATCGGCACTCCCATAAGCCTGGACATCCAAATAAGGGGCTTGCCGTCGGTCAGTACCAAATCAGCCCCTTCATATATTTCCCGGAATAGCAGGTCATGCTCAATCTTCACCACATGATCCACATTGGGCGTAACCACATAACTGTTGCGCCGCTCAAGAATCAGCTTCTTTGCCTCTTCCACGGCTTCTGCCATGGTCAGATTGTCCACATGCGTATTTAAGAACCTCATTCTTTTATCACTCATAAAAGAAAAACCTCTTTGCTTCACAAATTTTCGTTCCCTTATACTTTACCATTATTATTGATTTTTTTCAAACTATTATTATATCCCGGTACCAGTCAAACAGTCCCTCCCCCCAGAAAAACTCTTTTCCGTACGAAAAAATGCCAAACTCCGGCTCGATCCTGTCCCGGATATATGCTCTGCACTTTTCCGCCGTCCCTTCCTGCCCCATGGACTCCACATACCATAACAGGAAATAGACAAGTTCATTCAGAAAACTCTGCTCATATGCCTGATACAGCCCTAAGTTTTTCAGTTCCGCCCCCAGCATCTGCCACATATGAAAGCCATTCATCCAGTCCGAATCTTTTGTATTGGACAAAGACCTTCCATTATTGACCCTATGGACAGCCAAAGCCTCTTCCATATAAGAAATGCGCTCTGCCCTTGCCATCAGCATATAAACGAAAAATCCATCCTCTGAGGAACGGAACTCCGCAAACCGGTATCCGCATTCCCTCACAAAGTCCGTACGCAACAGCTTATCCCATGCCCAGCCCTTCGTAAGCTGGAAAATCCCCGCACAGTTCAGTTCCGTGCCGGAAAATACTTCCTTTCCGTTTAGGAACAAATCCTCAAAACTCCAGTCAATCCCCCTCGTCTCCATTTCCTGCTCACAATATTCCGCAAAACGGCAGACTGTCACATCTGCCCCATGCTTCTCCGCTCTTTCATACATCTTCTCCAGCATGTCCGGCGCAAAATAATCATCCGAATCTAAAAAAGACAAATACTTCCCCGATGCACATTCCATGCCCCGGTTCCTTGCCACGCCGGCATATTGATTTTTCTGCGTAAGGATTTTCATCCGCCGGTCCTTCTCCGCATACCGTGCCAGAATCTGCGGTGACCGGTCTGACGAACCATCGTCCACACAAATAATTTCAATCTCTTTCAATGTCTGTCCGCATATGCTGTCCAAACATTGTTCCAAATACTTTTCCTCATTATAAACCGGAATAATAACCGATACTTTCACCATTTTCTGCCCTATGCCTCCCGATTTCCGCCATAAGCCCCGGAATTGCCATGCGCCTTTGCATTATTATTTCAACATTCATCTACGCCATTTGCACAATCTCTTCTTTGCGTTTTTATTGCCGTTCCCTTTTCCGGCTCCTCGGCATATTACCCCTAATATCCGATATCTTTTGCTTATCCGTTCCATATCCGCTCATAATTAAATAATGTCATCAAAAATCCACAGTCCCCTGCCCTCTGTGAATGCACTGTCCTCTATCTTGCATCCGGCATGCTTTGCGCCGTTTTGCCGTTCACCCGTAAGCCCGGCATACAGAACAAGATAAGTTACTCCTGCTTTATGTTGATTATACAGAAAAGTATTTATGTTTACAATAAATTTCATTAAATTCTCCATGCCGTCCCCGGCGGTTCCAACAGAAATGAAAAACGCTGCTTTTGCACCTGCGCCATTGTTTCCGCCGAGAGCATATGGACAGGCAGCATCCCCACCGAATATCGCAACATTCTTATATTGTATTTTGTGTCAGATTTCCTTATAATCAATTTATAAAACGTATGGCAACATCAGATTATAGCACAATGAAAACTGCCGGGAGGGGGTTCCTATGATTCCAATATCTGTCTGCATCATTGCAAAGAACGAAGAAAAGCATATCGGCGAATGCCTTCGCCGCCTTTCCGGCTACCATTGGGAAATTGTGGTAACGGATACCGGTTCCACAGACCATACGGTGGAAATTGCAAGAAAGTATACGCCCCATATATTTCATTTTGACTGGATCAATGACTTCAGCGCGGCAAAAAATTTCTGCGTATCAAAAGCCACCAATGATTACATCCTTGTGACAGACTGTGACGAATATCTGGAAAAAGACGGCACCGACGGGAATGCAATCCCGCATCTGCACAAACAAATATCTCCCTGGCAGATTGGGATCGTAGACTTGGTCAGCCCTGTGGAAGATATTTCCGCAGGAGGGAAAGCTGCCGGAAATTCCACAGCCTTAGTCCATGACCATATCGCCCGCTTTTTTCATCGGCAATACACCCATTTTCAAGGCGGCATCCATGAACAATTGACTCCGAAAAACGGGAAAAAGCCGGAATTTATTTCTCTTCCCCTGACTTTCTATCATGCCGGATACAGCACGGCTGCCGTAAGGAAGGAAAAAGCGGCAAGAAATATTGCCATGCTGGAAACTCACAGGAAGGAAAACGGGCCCGATCCTTATATTCTTTTTCAATTGGGACAGACCTACTTTGGCCTTTCGGACTATGAACGGGCACTGCCCTATTTTGACCAGGCACTGGCGATGGAGGTCAATGAAAAGGAAGAATATGTGCAGACCATGGTAGAATCTTATGGCTATTGCCTGCTAAACCTGAAAATGTATAAAAAGGCCTTGGAACTGGAAGGAATCTACGATATTTTCTCAAAAAAAGCAGATTTCGTTTTTTTGATAGGCCTAATCTACATGAACAACGCTTTATTCCCGCAGGCCATCCGGGAATTTCAGAAAGCCACTGCCATCCCGTTTTTTTCAGTAGAAGGGGTGAACAGTTATAAAGCCCACTATAATATTGGAGTCATTTATGAATGCATGGGCAATCTTCCCGAGGCCTTAGCCTATTATGAGAAATGCGGCGCATACGGCCCGGCAATGGAACGCAGGAAAATATTGACTGTCAGGAGGTAATGATGGATACAATTATATGCTACACCCGCCGGCTCCCTGAAGGGAAACAGCAAAGCATTACATTTACGGAACTTCTGCTGGACGACCAATGGGCTGACGGCCAAATTCACTGTCCGGAACACCTCTATGGGGAAATCGGCTATATGAACCGCAAGCTTACCGCAAAGCAGAATTATGATTTTCTTCTGCGGGCCATCCAAAAATATCCGGTAAAGGCCGTTGGCACCGGTCCTGCTGATCACAGCCCGGTAGCAGCCGCAGGCATTTCCTCTTCCGATTACGGCCTGATAACAGCCGCGGGCATTTCCTCTGCCGATCACAGCCCTAATATGCCCCAAGGCTGGAATTCTTTCCGCACAGACTGCTACATTGCGGGAAAGTATCAGCGGGAACTCCTTTCCTCCGGCCTTTTTAATACCGTAATGGAAACTTTGCTGTCAGACGCCTCGCGGCTTCCTCATCCTGACCGTGCCGTTACATGGCTGGAGAAAATGATCGCCCACGAGGAGGAATACTATGAAATTGACGATGCTGTCCGTCCCATCCTCATTTACCGGGGCGCGGATACATGTTACAATACACTGAATCAATTTGCCGACGAATTGGCGGCTGCCCTGCGCGGATGTCGGCAGGCAGTTGAGGTTTTTGATTTGGAAAAAGAAGGCAATCCGGCACTGACCCAATATATTGGCAGCCGTTTTAAGGCAATTATCGGCATTCAAACCTATGCATTTTCCATTCTCATGCAGGACAATAAAACAAACCTTCATGATTTAATCCATGGCCCAAAATATAACTTAATCCTTGACCATCCGGCATGGATGAAAGAACATATTGAAAACGGCCCTGAAAATTATTATCTGCTGACCCATGACCGTAACTACTGTGCCTTTGCCAAGCGATATTATAAAAATATTAAAGACTGCCTTTATTTCCCTCCGGGAGGCATACAGCCGGAACCTGCGGCGGAAGAAAAACAGTATGACATTACCTTTGTCGGCTCCTACCATAACTATAGGGAACGTCTTGCCATAATATATGCCTATGGCCGTCCGTACCGTTTTCTGGCCGCACGTTTCCTGCTTCGCATGAAACAATGCCCCAATGAGACTGCCGAACAGTCTCTCCGCTTTGTGCTGGGACTTTATGACCTGACATTAGAAGACGAAGATTTTCTGGATTTGTTCTATGAACTGCGGCAGGCTTGTTTCTGCATTATGCTTTATTACCGCGAAAAAATAATCAAAACCCTTTTGGAAGCAGGAATCGAAATCCATGTGTACAGCGACAGCTGGCAGAAGTCTCCTTTTGCCGGACATCCATGCCTCCATTGCCACCCGGCAATAAATATGGAAGAGAGCCTGCGTGCCATTCAATTATCGCGCATTTCCCTTAATATTATGTCCTGGCATAAGGACGGACTGACGGAGCGCGTTTTGAACAGCATGTTATGCCGGTCTGCGGTACTGTCCGACCGGAGTAATATATTGGAAGAAATATTCACGGATAACGAAGATATCCTTCTTTTTGACTTACAGCAAATCCCCCTGCTCCCCATACGGGTGAAAAATCTGCTGGCAGACAGGAGACAGACGGAACGGATTGCCGAAAGCGGATGCCGGAAAGCTATTGAGGGAGGACATCTGTGGAGCCATCGGGCTTTCCGGTTTCTCGCTATGTTGGAAAAGAATACTGCAGAATATCGGTAGCCGATATACGCGAACCACCGAAATATTCTTATAATTATAGCAAACGATAAATATATTTACCGTTTGCTATAATTCTCAAAAGATATACATATTGATTTGTAAATATTTCCCCCAATATCATTATGCTCCTCTACCCCTATCTCAGCAGATTAATCACTCCTTGATTGCTCTGATTTGCCTGTGCCAATACAGACTGTCCTGCCTGCTGAAGAATATTCACCATGGAATGCATTACCATTACCTCCGCCATGTCCGTATCCCGGATTCTTGATTCTGAGGCAGCCGTATTCTCCACAATATTATCTTCATTGGCAATGGTATGCTCCAAACGGTTTTGCTGCGACCCGATTTTGGAACGCTGCCTGTTAATCGCCTCCAGTGCATTCTTCGTTTTCCCCAACGCTTGGTTACAGCCTTTTACCGTTGTGACATTTATGTCACTTATGCCTATCAGAAACGCATTCATCCTCTCAACTTCCAATTCCATCATGTCGCCTTCATCTGCGCCATACTGGATCGGCAGAATATTTGTAATACGCGTCTCCGTGGAACCGGTGACTTCGGCAAAATCCGTCTGCCCATATTGAGAGCCTTTATACTGATTTTCCGCCGATGCTATGGCATCCGCAGCGCTGGAAAACGACGGAGATACCGCGCGGATTACCAACTTATCATTTCCTGTTTTCACTAAAATATTGGAATGGCTGACCTTCACTTCATTTCCTGATAAGCCGCCGCTGGCACTTGCAGGATTCTTATAAACAAAATCGAATAAGGCATTGGCAATTTGACTTCCGTCCGTCATTCCTTGGATATCAATTTCATAATAATGGGGAACTCGTTGATTTGCACTCCCCGGATTCACAAATTTACTTCCGCCGCCATTGACAAATTTAAATTCAAACGTCTCCGGACAAGACTGACTGCATGTAAAGGAGAATGATTTATCAAAAAGTTTAGCTATATTGGCTGTATTGAGTGCGCTGAAATCCATAGATGCGGCATAATAGAAATTACCCCCATCCTCATAGGCCTCCGACATATACCCATTGGCCGCAGAAGGCGATTTTATCAACTCCATATCCACAACTTCTTCTTTTGTCTTGCCCGCTATGTCAAAAATATGTATTCCGTTAAAGGTTGTGGTTTCTCCGATTCTGGAGACTTCCGAAATTAAATGTGTGATTTCTCCCTGAATATCTTTCCGCTCAAGTTCCGACATTGTCCCATTTGCAGCCTGTATGCTCAATTCCGTAATCCGGTGCAGCATGTCATGCACATCGGAAAGTGCCGAATCAGCCACCTGACAAAGGGAGATGCCGTCTTTCGTATTATCCACGCCTTGGGAAAGCCCCCGTATCTGTTTCCGCATTTTCTCTGAAATTGCCAACCCTGAGGCATCATCTGCCGCCCTGTTGATACGGTATCCGGAAGACAGCTTTTCCGCTGCGTCCGCCTTACGGCCAGTCGTTATATTTAGTTGCCTGTTGGCATTCATTCCTTGTAGGTTATGTGTGATCGTGCCCATTTAACATTCCTCCAAAAGTTCATACTTCAAAATACCAATCGAAATTCCTTTCAACTAATGATAACTATGGTTTATATTGTTTAGTATGCAAACTTATAAATCATATTTGGTGGGAATAAAAAAGCACCTATCATGACACATTTCAAATCATTGCCATAATCAGTGCTGCTTTACAAAATATGATTTTCCATGTTCCCCTTTACAACAAAACCATTTGTATTCAATATTAAAACATAATATTTGTGATTCTAATTTATATTTAGATTTTAACATAGTCATACCGATTTTTCAATACTATTTGACAAAATTCTCCATTTTTCAGTAACAGTTCAGCCTGAATGTAATGTTGGGAGGCGGACGCCCGTGCGCGAGT
>CAJUIM010000102.1 GCA_910586275.1 uncultured Lachnospiraceae bacterium
AGCTTGTGACACACTTTCTCATTCTGCTTAGAAACCTCCGGCCGAAAAAAGTGCACGGAAAACCGGGACAGGCAGTTCCGCTGCTGCCGGTCACTAAAAAAACTCGCGCACGGGCGTCCGCCTCCCAACATTACATTCAGGCTGAACTGTTACGGATTTTCATGCATATGGGGATGATTTTATTGCGTAATAATATTTGGTATGTTATACTGAAATAATAGGTAAAGAAAGGAAATATGTTACAATTGGACCGGGCTATATTCCCTTGCCAGCGGCTTTGCAGTCAGTCTTCTTGCGATAGCGGCAGTCAGCTTGCTGACTCCTGCGCCTGAGAGGGAAATGCTGCAGGAATTTGATGATGTAAGGAACAATAGGAACATTAAGACCTGACAGAGACGATAATGGGGATTTTGCACCGCCGGCTCCGGATTCAGGTATTTGGGAAAGGTATGGATACTGATATGAAAAAATTAATTACACAACGTCTTTTTGTCTATATGCTGGCCGCTTTGCTTATTACCATTACGGCTATTTTCCTTCTGCAGACAGTGGTGACGCAGAACAGCAACAGATCGGACAGCCAGAATAAGCTGGAGGAGGTAAGGGCAAAGCTGGCCGGCAATGCAGAGAATATCAGGAACCTTACGGAAAACGTCAGTGAAACGAATCTTGCCAAGACAAGGGCTTTTGCTGATATGCTTGCCATGGATGCTGCCATTGAAGGCGATATGGATAAGCTGAATGAAATTCAGGAACGGCTGATGGTAAACGAATTACATATCATTGACGGAGACGGGATTATTACCAGCAGTTCTTTTGAAGGGTATATCGGATTTGACATGAAAAGCGGCGAACAGTCAAACGCGTTTATGGTCATCGTGGACGATCCTTCCATAGAAATCGTGCAGGAGCCGCAGATCAATGCGTCCAAAGGCATTGTAATGCAGTATATCGGCGTAGCACGGAAAGACGCTAAAGGATTTGTGCAGGTGGGAATCCGGCCGGAAGTGCTGGAGAAAGCTTTGGCCGGAACGGAACTGGATGTTGTTTTAGCGGATATTGAATATGGGAAAAACGGATATGTGTATGCCATTGATGCAAAGCAAGGCGTGATTCTGGCACATCCCAATGCCGCCATGGTGGGCATGCCGGCTGTGGAGGCCGGCTTCCCTTCCGACTATGCAGGAAGCGGTAAGGCAGTGATAGACGGGGTGAAAGGCTATTACTATGCGGAGGAACATGAGGGGCAGGTAATCGGTACATTTATGCCGGCAAACGAATACTTTGCGGAACGCCGGAGCCAGACCATTGTGGTTTCCTTCAGCATGCTCATAATTTTTGGGCTGCTGCTTATTGTGATCAACAGGATGGTGGATGATAAGATTGTGGAAGGAATTGACAATATTACCAATTCCATGAAAGAAATTGCCGAGGGGAATTTTGAAATTACCGTAGATGAGAAGGGGAATTCGGAGTTTGTGCTGCTTTCCGACAGCATAAATAAAATGGTGACAAATATCCGTAGGAATATGGATGAAAACGAAAAACTGCTTGCGCGGCAGAAGTCGGACATGGAAAACAATCAGGCTATGATTGAGAACATAAAGAATGTCTGCGTGGATCTGGAACAGGTGTCGGGAGAAAATCTGTCCAATGCGGAGCATATCAGTCACGGCACAGGGGAACAGGAAAGGGCATTGGAAGGCCTGAAGCGGATTATGGGGGAATTGTCAGAAGAACTGACCGAAAGCGTAAATGCCACAGTGAACGTTACCAAGGCAACGGGAAATACAGCCGAGAAAATCACGCAGACACAGTCGGAGATGGAACTTCTGAAAAATTCCATGGAACATATCGCCGATATGTCAATTGCCATTGAAAAGATAATAGGGGAAATCAATTCCATTGCGCAGCAGACGAATATGTTATCTTTAAATGCTTCTATAGAGGCAGCCAGAGCGGGAGAGATGGGGAAGGGCTTTGCCGTAGTGGCGACTCAGGTAGGGGAATTGGCGGCAAGAAGTGCCCATGCGGCAAAAGAAACCAATGAACTGATTACCAATTCTATACAGGCAGTGGAAAGCGGAAAGCGCATTACCGATCAGACGGTAGAAGCTTTCGGGGCAGCCGTGCAGAATATTGAGATGGCAAACCATGATGTGGAAAAGATTGCGGTAATGGTTCGGCGGAACATGGACATTGTATCCGATGCAGTGGGCCAGATTCAAAGGATTTCCAATGTAGTGGAAGAGAATATTCATATTTCCCATGGGACGAAGCAGGTATCTTCCAATATGGCGGATATCACAGGAAAGCTTTTGGAATTAATAGACTGAATATCGGGGGACACGGGATATGACTGAATATAGAAAGTTAGGCCGGCAGGAAATCAATAGGGAGCTGTTTTGGGACTTTGTGCGCCGTCAGGAGGTGACGGATTGCTGGCGAAAAGAAAATTCGGTATGGGTGGTGAAAAAAGATCCTTTTATTGACGACTGGTCGGAAGAGGATTACACAATATTGGCAGACTGCCTGAAGCATACCGTTTCTTCCGGCGGCTTTGTATATGCGGCATTCTGCGGCGGCAGCTTAAAAGGATTTGTTTCCGTGGAACCGGAGTTATTCGGCGGCGGGCATAAGTATCTTGATCTGTCCAGCATCCATGTGTCCGCGGACATGCGTGGGCATGGAATCGGCAGGGTTTTGTTTGATGCGGCCAAGGAATGGGCGGTGGAGAGAGGGGCGGCCAAGCTGTATATATCCGCTCATTCCGCAGTGGAAAGCCAAGCTTTTTATAAGGCAATGGGCTGCGTGGAGGCACAGCAGTATGACTTGGGCCATGTGGAAAAGGAACCTTATGACTGCCAGTTGGAGTATGTGTTAGCCGGGACGGGCCATGGAGACTTTGACTATAAGAGAGTGGCGGAGGGTTATAAGAGACGGCCTTTTTTGCATAAGCAGGTAATCGATGCGTTTCGGAAGGATCTGGCGGGACAGACATTTTCATACGGATTGGATGTGGGATGCGGAGCCGGTCTTTCGTCAAAGGCTTTGCAGCTGATCTGCAGCCATGTGACCGGAGCCGACAGTTCCGCAGAGATGGTGGCTGCGGCTAGGGAAGTATGCGGGGGCGGGCAGGAATATGATTTTCTTGTGTGCAAAGCGGAAGAGATTCCGGAAGGCAGGGAAAAATACGATATCGTTACGGCAGCCGGGGTGATTCAGTGGGTGGAAAGAGGGAAATTTCTCCGGAATCTTCGGAATGTCATGGATGCAGACGGGTATTTATTGATTTATGATTTCTGCTTATCGGATCGGATGAAGGGCAATGAGGCCTATTCCTTATGGTGGCATGATATCTATCTGAAAGAGTTTCCCAAGCCGTACAGAAACGAACATGTATGGACGGAAGAAGATGTGGAGCCATACGGATTTTCCATGCTCCGTCAGGAAGAATATGAGATGGAGTATGAGTTTTCCCTGGATTCTTTCCTTGATTTTATGATGATTCAGTCAAATGTGAATGTAAAGGTGGAAAAAGAGAAAAGAGACGTGAACATGGTCAGGGAATGGTTCCGGCAGTCGTTGGAGCCGGTTTTCCGGCATGAAAGGGAGACTGCCGTTTTTACGGGATATCGTTGGTATATACAGAAAAAGGGATGACGGAAAAGGGATGACGGAAAAGGGAGAAAGAAAGGAATCGGAATGACAGAGTTGGAAAAGTGTATGGCAGGGGAATATTATGACTGTCATCATGATGTTTTTTTAGGTTTCAAAAATACGGCAAGGAAACTTCTGAAAGATTACCATGCTCTTTCCTATGATGAAAAAAAGGAAAAAAGGGATATCTTAGAGCAGTTATTCGGGGGTATCGGCACGAATGTGTCCGTGGGGACTCCATTTATCTGTGATTACGGAAAAAATATTTTTATAGGGAACAATGTATCGGTCAATATGAACTGTACTTTTGTGGATTGCAATAAAATCATTATAGGGGACAATGTGCTGATCGCTTCTAATGTGCAGCTTTATACGGCTACCCATCCCGTGGAACTTTCAGAAAGGCTGACGCCGGGGTGGAAACCGGAAACCGGGGAATATTTCTGCCGCACATATGCCCTGCCCATAGAAATCGGCAGCGGATGCTGGCTGGGAGGAGGGGTTGTCGTCTTACCGGGAGTGACAATAGGAGCAGGCTCAGTGATAGGTGCCGGGAGCGTAGTGACTAGGGATATTCCGGCAAATTCCGTGGCGGTGGGCAATCCGTGCCGTGTCATCCGCCGCATCAACGACTCGGCTGCGGAAGCCGGAAATGCTGCCGCCGGTCAGAGAGAAAGGGCTGACTGCTGACAGCGGCAGGCAGCGGAACGGAAACGGGAAGCGGCAGGGAAAGCGGCTGCGGTGGGGATATCCGCCATTTATATAGGCATCATATATAATTCAGATGCCAAACATCGGCATTGCGGCATTGCTGCTTCTTGTAGGACAGTTCCTCCAAAAAGGAATCATGCAGGAAGGAGTATCTGTTCCAACTGGTATTTTTATACTTGGGGGCGATTTCCGCCATGGATATTTTTTTCGGTGTCTTTCTCTCATGCATTATTTGTCCACCTCCTTTTCCTATCTGTAGTGTGCCGGAGCGTGTTTGAAAATTCATTCCAAGCATCTGCGCTGCGGCGTGTCGTTTCACCACTTTGCGTGATATTTGCGCTAAATTCAGGTTACATAGCCCACTATAGGCTCTTTCTTTGGCACAGATCTCCCACCAATTGTGACGCACATCTGCCGGAAAGCAATTTTCAAACACGCTCTGGGAATTTCTTGATCGGGTAAATTTTTGGGAGCATGTTTAAGGCTGCTTTCTGCCGGCTCAGAAGCAAGAACTCCGAAACATACTTTAATATTGTATGCAGAAAATGAGCATGATGTGCCAACGGGCAGCTTTCATTTCCGCCGGTTCCCTGATCAAGGGAATCAATGTTCGGTTTTGCTCCTATGTGGCTGAACACAGCAATTTTTTTCTTTTTTTTTGCCGGGGTATGTGTTATATTGATTATAGTGAGTGATAAAAATGTTTGCTGTCGCTATCATCCATGCGCATACGGCCGTGTCAGAAATCCGGTTGCCTTGCGGCATGCGGTGGGAGCGGATAATTGCAAATATAAATAAAGTTTGCTATAAGCTATCCAATGTCATTAACTAAACCGCAGCCGGCATCAGGAATTCTGTTTTTATTCGGACGTGATTTCGCTCAGCGGCAAACACGCTCTAAAATACAGTGCCTAAGTGCCGGCGTTTTTCGGAGGTTCGGGCAAAAAACAGGATCCCTGACGCTGGCCGCGGCTTAAGGGAATGACATGGATAAGCGATAGGTATGTTGGGAGGCTGGGAGAATGACTAGGGAACAATATTTGAGAAGCGATAAACGTGTATTGACGTTGGTGGGGGCCACGTTAGCGTACATGGTTCTGTCCATGCTGTATGCTATCGTGCTGCATACGGCGGAAACGAGGACTTATATCCAATTGGCGGCATATATTGCATTGCTGGCAGTGTGTTTCGTGGGTTTTGCTTTTTGCAGAGGCACTAGGCCCTGTGGGAGCATACTGACAGGTTCCGGGGCATTGGCCTATTTGATTCTGATGAGTCTGGGGGCGGAAGAACTTACATATGTATATGCATTCCCAATTCTGATGGCATCTATATTGTATCTGAACAAACGGTTTGCCTTGGCTGGCTCTTCGGTGATTCTATTGTCCAATATGATCAGGACCGGGAGGGATGCTTCCGCGGGGACGATGAATGTAGGATATGCCATGATCCGGTGGGTGATGTGCATATTGATGTGCATGGCGGCATATGTGGTTATGATGACGGTGCAGCAATTTAATGAAGAAAGTATTTTCAATATCCGTAAGGCGGCCGGTGAGCAGGCGGCAATTTCTAAGCAGATGTCGGAAATTGCGGATGAAATCAGCTGCAATTTCGAAAGTGCCAATGAAATGCTGGAGAAGCTGCGGGAGACTATAGAAGCAAATAATTTTGCCATGGGCAATATTTCGGACAGCACGGAAAGTACGGCACAGACAATACAGGAGCAGGCGCAGATGTGTTCCTCCATAAAGGAGAGCACTGACGAGGCTGAGAAAGATACGGCCAGAGTGGAGGAAGCGGCAAGAAATACATCCAAGAATGTGGCGGAAGGAGCCGCTCTGGTACGGGATCTGAAGATACAGGCAGAAGGGGTGGAAACGGCAGGCCGTCAGACAGTGGAAGCTACGGCGCGGCTTACCGCAAAAGTAGACGAGGTGGAAAACATTATCGGCGATATTCAGAATATATCTTCCCAGACCAATTTGCTGGCGCTCAATGCATCCATAGAGGCAGCCAGGGCCGGGGACGCAGGAAAGGGATTTGCAGTGGTTGCGGAGGAAATCCGGCAGCTGTCCGAGCAGACCAAAGAAGCTACGGGCCGGATTGCAGGAATTATAACGGAGCTGATCGGAGATGCAAGGAGCGCTTCCGACAGTCTGGATCATTCGGTAGAATATATTAACCGTCAGACGGAAATGATAGATGTGACAAAGGAGAAATTTGAAAGCATTGACCGGGAGGTAGTCGAGCTGACCAGCAGCATCCGCCGTACGGATCAGACGATTGGGGAAATTTTAAAAGCCACAGTGGTGATCTCCAACAGTATCTCGCATTTGTCGGCTACCAGCGAGGAAGTGGCAGCTTCTTCGGAGGAGAGCGTGAAGACGGCAGCGGATGCCGTGAGCCGGATGGAAGAATGCGTTCAGATTTTGGAAAACATTAAAGGACTGGCGGACCGGCTGAAAGCAATCGGATAAAAGCAATGGGCAGAAAGAGAGAATGGGGGTAAAGATGAAAGTAATTGAGAAGTTTTTGGAATATGTAAAAATAGACACACAGTCCGCGGATGAGAGCAGTACGGTTCCCTCCACCATGAAGCAGCATGAACTGGCGAAGCTGCTTTGCCGGCAGTTGGAAGAGATGGGGGCGGAGGAAGTGGTGTATGATAAAGAGCATTGCTATGTCTATGCCACGGTGCCGGCTTCCGCAGGACGGGAGGACAGCCCGGTAGTCGGGTTTATCGCCCATATGGATACGTCTCCGGCGGTGACGGGACAGAATGTAAAGGCCCGCATTGTGGAAAACTATGACGGCGGGGATATTTTGCTGAACGGGGAAAAGGACATTGTGATGCGGACGGCGGATTTCCCGGAACTGGTTTCCTATCAAGGGAAAAGTCTGATTGTGACTGACGGGACAACGCTTTTGGGGGCGGACGATAAGGCCGGAGTGGCGGAAATTATGGAAATGGCCGAATATTTCATGACTCATCCCGAGGCTGTCCACGGAAAAATCAGGGTCGGCTTCACGCCGGACGAGGAAGTGGGGGCTGGAGCGGATCATTTTGACGTGAAATTATTCGGTGCGGATTATGCATATACGGTGGACGGGGACAGACTGGGAAGCTTGGAGTATGAGAATTTTAATGCCGCAGGGGCAAAGGTGACGGTGCATGGGCGCAGTGTCCACCCGGGATCGGCGAAGAATAAGATGGTGAATGCCATTCTTTTGGCACAGGAATTTCAGTCGCTGCTTCCGACGGCAGAAAATCCGATGTATACATGCGGCTACGAAGGTTTTTACCATTTGGATTCTATAAGCGGAAATGTGGAGCAGACGCAGATGGATTATATTATCCGGGATCATGACAGGGAGAAATTCGAAAAGAAAAAAGAGCATTTTCTGGCTGCTGCCGATTTCCTTAACAGGAAATATGGGAAGGGAACGTTTTCCGTTGCCATGAAAGATTCTTATTATAATATGAAAGAAGTGATAGAGAAGCATATGCATTTGGTGGATGATGCATTGGCGGCCATGGAGGAACTGGGGATTGTGCCGAAAGTAGCGCCTATCAGGGGCGGGACGGACGGTGCCAGGCTGTCTTTTATGGGGCTTCCTTGTCCGAATCTTTGTACCGGAGGGCAGAATTTCCATGGCAGGTTTGAATATGCCTGTGTGGAGGACATGGAAAAGATTGTGCAGCTGCTGGTGAGGATAGCCGGGAAAGCCGGAGGGGATGCCGGCATATAAGTGAATATGGGAAAAGCAGTCCGTCATATATTGGAATAATAACCGGTATATGGCGGTATTTTTATGAAACAGTTTGTAAAGCGGGTAATTGGCAGGGCGGCGGGGATGATGCCGAAGAGAGAGGAAGGGCAGTCCGGCGAGCAGTACCGGAAAGCACTGTTGGTCAGAGGAGTATGGGCTATGGCATTTGCAGCTGCGTCATTGGCCATTGTAAAAGGGGCGGTGGAGGCACTGCCGGGTTCCGTGACGGTGAGCAGCAGCGTGAATGGCTTGGAAATCCCTATATCTTATGTGGATACGGATAAAAAGCAGGTGGCGCTGACTTTCGATGCAGCCGGCGGAAACGGGGATATGACACGGATGCTGGAAATATTGGAGGATCATGACATACACGTCACATTTTTTGTGACAGGAGGATGGATAGAGAAATATCCGGAGGATGTAAAGGCGATATTGGAAGCGGGTGACTGAGTAATAATAATGACAGAAGAAAAAACAGCGGAAGCAGGGTTCGATGCGGCGTATTGTGACAGATTGAGGAATACGGACAAACGGGGAGAGAATATACTGATACAAATTATTGATAGGAATCGGATTGCTATGGGAAAAAAGACGGACATCCGGGCAGAAACGGGGAAGGGAAGCGATATGCCCGCAGACAGTACGGCCGGCATTGCAGCGGACAATGCGCCGGGCAGTATAGCACCGGAAGAACTTGTAAAAATGAGGGATATGGAAATACGGGAAGCTGACAGGGAAGGACTGGCCGATATTCTGGAAATTGAGATAGAAGGAAATTTAGATGATGCCGAAAAGAAGAAGGAATTCATCAGGCAGATCGGAAACCCGTATCTCTATAGGCAGGGAGAGTATACCGTAAAAATAAGTTTTGCGGATACGGAGGCTACGCTGACCGACCGTTTAAAGGAGTACATAGAACATATGGCAGCGGCCGGGCTATAGAAAACTTCAGGGGATAGCGGGGGATAAGAGGAGTTTTTGCAATGGAAGAGACGGAAAAAAAAGAAGCCGTAAGAAAGATCTATGCGGCGGCGGTGTATCTGCGTCTTTCCAAAGAGGACGGGGATGTATGCGACGACAGCCGCAAGGGGGAAAGCAACAGCATTACCAATCAGAAGCGGCTGATTCATGATTTTTTAAAGGGCAGGGAAGATATTCATATCTATAAGGAATATGTGGATGACGGTTATACCGGTTCCGATTTCCGGCGCCCTTCTTTTCGGGAGATGATAAAGGATATGGAAGCGGGAAAGGTCAACCTCATTATTGTGAAGGATCTTTCCCGTTTTGGCAGGGAGTATATAGAGGCAGGGAGATATCTGCAGAAAATATTCCCGGCGGCGGGAGTGCGGTTCATTGCGGTCACGGATCATTACGATTCCCTGACTGCAGGGCGGACGGAAAAAAATATTGTTTTGCCGGTAAAGAATT
This sequence comes from uncultured Lachnospiraceae bacterium, assembly GCA_910586275.1. Classification (GTDB taxonomy): domain Bacteria; phylum Bacillota; class Clostridia; order Lachnospirales; family Lachnospiraceae; genus Kineothrix. Next base: position 9,577 of record CAJUIM010000102.1, read on the forward strand.
TTGTCAATGACGCTTACTGTGCAGACCTTTCCGTAAAGATCAAGAGCCATCTGGAGAGTAAGCGGGAGAATGGGGAATATACCGGTTCCTATGTCTCTTATGGATTTCGGAAAGACAGCGGCAATCCAAATAAGCTGATTGCCGATCCTGTGGCAGGAGAGAACATAAAGCTTATTTTTCGATGGAAACTGGACGGTATGAGCAACGGCAGGATAGCGGAGAAGCTGAACGCTTTGGGAATCCCTGCTCCGGCAGACTATAAGCGAAGTCTCGGTATCCGTTACCGAAGCGGTTTTCAGAAGAACTTGTTTTCCGGATGGAGCCCGGCAGCGGTAGGGAGGATTCTGTCAAACCCTTTATGTAAAGGGCTGGTGGTGCAGGGAAAGAGAGAACGCGTTAATCATAAGATAAAAAAAACGGCAGTGAGGCCCGAAGCGGAGCGGTCATGCTATAGACAGGATGATTTAGCATTGATCGGGGAGAAACAGTTCGATGCCATGCAGAGATTATTAAAGAAAGATACGAGAACCAATCCCGGGCGGGAAGCGGCGTATCTTTTCAGCGGCCTCCTTTTCTGCCCGGACTGCGGCAGGCAGCTGATCCGCCGCAAGACTGTCTATAAAGGAAAGCAGACGTATTTTTATATCTGCAAGACCTACAATGTGGAAAAGTCCTGTACAAGGCACAGCATTAAGGAGCAGGAATTGCTTCCGCTTGTGAGGGAGACGGTAAAGGCACAGGTGCAGATGATGGCGGACGGGAATGAAATCGTAAGGGCAGCGGAGGATGCGATGGAACGGATGCAGGCATTTTCTCCGGCTGACACTCTGCTGCCGGAACTGGAAAAGGAACTGACGGAAAATGCCGCCCTGCTGTCCGGCCTTTCGGCAGACCGGACGGAGGGAATTCTTTCGGAGGAAGAATATGAGGAGATGAAGGTTTTTTATTCCGACCGCTGTGAAAAACTGAAAGGGCAGATTAGGACAAGGAAAGAATGGATGGCGAAAGCCGGGGAGGCGGTCAGGGAAGCGGGGCAAAGACTGGAATGTTTTAAGGATACGGGCAGTTGGCTGGCGGATCCGGGGGCGGATATCCGGCGCAGCTTTATCTGTTCCCTGATTGACAGGATATGGATCTATGAGGGAAAGCGTGTGGAGTTTTCCTTCCTTTATAAGGACAGGACGGCCGAGGCATATGCCTTGTGCGGCATGTTGGGGAAAATGCAGAAGGAACCGTCTTCTGCATAAGAGGGGGCAGCGTGATTGGCAAGGGTAAAGGACAGGGCAAGACAGGCAATAAAAGCAGGAGATGCGGCAAAGTCCGCCCCATTCAGAACCGCTACTTATGCAAGGCTTTCCGTTGACAGTTTTGTTTCGGAGAGCGATTCCATCGCCAGTCAGCAGATGCTTATGCGTGCTTATATAAAAGGCAGGGATGAGTTTCTTCTTGTGAAGGAATATAAGGATGACGGAATCAGCGGTACCAGGTTTGACCGCCAGGAGTTCGGCAGCCTGCTTTCGGAAGTAAGGAAGGGAAATATTAACTGTATCCTTGTCAAGGATTTTTCCAGATTTGGCAGGGATCATATCGAAGTGGGAAATTATCTGGAAAAGATATTTCCGTTCTTAGGGGTGCGGTTTATTTCCATAAATGACGGCTATGACAGTTTTGACAAAGACAGTGCCGATAAAAAGCTGGCGGTTATTTTAAAGAATCTTGTAAATGAATATATTGCCAAAGATACTTCCGTAAAAGTGGCATCCGGTTATGAGGTAAAGCAGGAAAAAGGTGAGTATGACGGCGGTTGCGCTCCCTACGGATATGTATTTGCCGATGAGAGAAAGAGCAAGCTTGCGGTGGACGAAGAGCCGGCAGAGATTGTAAAGGATATTTTTTCATGGACTATGCAGGGGGATTCCGCGGCAGCTATTGTAAAAAGACTGACGGAAAAGAACATCAATCCGCCGAAAGCTTATCGGGAAACGGGGGATTTTTACCGGCGGGGAAAGGAACGCCGTTACTGGAATGAATTTACGGTAAATGCCATTTTGCGGAACATGGTGTATGCCGGGCATATGCCGCTTCATAAATGGAAAGGGTCCAAAGCAGACGGGCTTGGTCCGTATCGGCTGGCAGAATCGGAATGGAGGATAACAAAGGATACTCATAAGGCAATTGTGACGGAAGGCGATTTCGGCTTGGTGCGGGAAATTCTAAAAATCAGGAAAAAAAGATATGAAACTTTGCATGCTCCCGATGGAGCGGTTATCCGGCCGGAAAACCTGCTGAAAGGGAAGGTATTCTGCGGAGACTGTTTGGTGCCCGCTGCGAGAACAGGATCCAACCATCGGAAAAAGACAGGGAAAATCCGTATCTACCGTTACCGATGCAGGACTTATAAGGAAAAAGGCACGCAGGAATGTACTTCAAAATCTATTTCGGAAAAGGATTTGGAGGATATTGTCTGTCAGGCAGTCATGGAGTCTGTCCGTCAGGAGGAATGTACGGAGGATTTGGCCTTATGCTTTCATAGGGAGTTTTTCCGGAAGATGCAAAAGGATATTGAAAAGGAAAAGAATAGGGCGGAGAGGGCAATCTGCAGGGAAAAGAAGGATAAGATGCTCCTGTATGGGGAATACAGCAGTAAAAAACGTAATGACAGGCTGCATAACCGTGGAGATTGTGTTTGCGGAGACGGAATTTCAGGCAGCAGCAAGGAGTGGTATCTGAAAGAAAAACAGAAGAGAGAGGAGGAGATACGTTTTCATGAGGAGAGAAAAATGCAGTTGGAGGAAAAAAAGGCATTTCTGGAACAATTGGAAAAAGAACAGGCAGAACGGATAAAAGAACTGTTTGCCCGGAACAAAGCCATTGCGGGAAAGGAAGGGGAAAAAGGGACTGCGGAAAAGGAGTGGGAAAAAGGGACTGCGCAGATGGCATCCGTATTTGTGGATAAGATATTTTTGTATAACGGAAAAATGGTGGAAGTGGTATTGAACTTTCAAAGGCCGGGGAAGGGAGGGAGGGGGAACCGGAATGAATGAAATAACGGTGGCTTTATATCTGAGGCTTTCCAAGGAGGATGATGCCATGAAGGAGGAAAGCAACAGCATCGGAAATCAGAGAAAGCTTCTGCTGGGATTCTTGGAAAAGAAAGCGGAGTTTGCAGGCAGCATTATTGTTCAGTATGTGGACGACGGTTTTTCGGGAACCGGTTTTGAAAGACCCGGATTTACGGAGATGATGGAGCGGGCAAGGAAGGGGGGGATACAATGCATTGTCGTCAAGGATTTTTCCAGGTTCGGAAGAGATTATACGGAAGTGGGTGATTATATTGAGCATATCTTTCCGTTTCTGCAGGTGCGCTTTATAGCGGTAAATGACGGTTATGACAGTGAGGAATATAGAGGGAAGGCGCCCGGCATAGATGTGCCGTTCCGCAATCTTGCCTATTCCCTTTACAGCCAGGATATTTCGGATAAGGTAAAATCATCCCTTGCGGTGAGGAGGAAAAAGGGGCTGTATATAGGTTCCTCCCCGCTTTACGGCTATCGGAGGGGCGGGGAAGGATTTCTGATGCCGGACGAAGAGACAGAGGGAATCGTGCGGAGGATATATGGCGAATATCTTTCCGGGAAAGGGTTTACGCAGCTGGCAAGGGAACTGAACGGAGAGGGGATACCTTCCCCGAAACAGCATAAAATCAACAAAGGGCTGCTGTATGATGAAACGGAAAAATGCATAGACGGGAAGACGTTTTTCTGGCTTCCGTCTACAGTGCGGCAGATTCTGCGGAATGAAACTTACACGGGCGTTTTGATGTCCGGTGCGTATAAAAGCGGGCCGTTGGGGAGCGGAAAACGTGTTTTTGTGCCGGAAGAAGAGCGCGTGCGTGTGGAGAATGCCCATCCGGCGATTATAGACAAAGATACTTTCCGGAAAGCGCAGGAGCGGATGGGGAAGAAAAAGCAAGGTGAGGCACAGCAATTCCTGCTGAAAGGGCTTGTACGTTGTGGGGAATGCGGGCGGCTTATGGTAAGGGATAAGAAACTGTTCCGATGCAGATATGAGCAATTTACGGAACATCGGAATGTGGAGAGTATCCCGGAAGCAGAATTGGAAGGGATTGTGTGGAAAGCAGTGGATATCCGGCTGCGATTGTCGGAAGAAAGGAAGTCAGTCTTCCGGAGGGAAAAGGAACTGTATGAAGAGAAGCGCAGGAAACTGCTATCGGAGATTAGAAAGAAGAAAATGGGGGCGGAGAAGAAAAGGGAAGAAATCAAGCAGCTTTATCACCAATACCGGCAGGGGAAAATGGGAAAAGAAGAATATTTTACAAGAAAGAAGTGGGAAGGGAACCGTGCGGAAGAGATGGAGACAGAACTGGCCGGGATGGAAGCAGAGGAGAAAAGGTTTAGGAAGAGGGCAGAAGAGATAGACAAGGACGGGGTTTCTGTAATGGAATGGTTGGGGGGAAGGGGGGATAAAAGAAAGCTATTGCAGTATTTAATCCAAAATGTTGATGTGTATGCGAACAACGGAGTTAATATCACATGGCTATTTCATGATAAGTCGGGACTGTATCAATAGATGCAAGAGAAAGTCGGGGGTAACAGTTCAGCCTAAATGTAATGTTGGAAGGCGGACGCCCGTGCGCGAGTTTTTTTAGTGGCCGGCAGCAGCGGAACTGCCTG
>CAJUIM010000103.1 GCA_910586275.1 uncultured Lachnospiraceae bacterium
CCGGCCGAAAAAAGCGCACGGAAAACCGGGACAGGCAGTTCCGCTGCTGCCGGCCGCTAAAAAAACTCGCCCACGGGCGTCCGCCTCCCAACATTACATTCAGGCTGAGCTGTTACGATTGCCGTGAGCCGGTTTTACAGAAATCTTGTTGTTTATTCAAATATATGGTAAAATAGACTTTATATATGTAAACCGGTCAACAATGAATGGAGAGTATAAATGAAACTGCTCAGTGTGATAGTCCCCTGCTATAATGAGGAAGAGAATATTCACGATTTCTATGAAGAACTGATGAAAAATTCTGCTTTTTTCCAAAAGAAGGAAATAGAGGTAGAAGTCATGTATATAGATGACGGCTCAAGGGATAGGACGGCAGAACGGGTAAAGGAACTGGCGAAACGGGATAAGAGGGTGCATCTTGTCTCTTTTTCCAGGAATTTCGGGAAGGAAGCGGCTATATATGCAGGTCTGCAGAAAGCGAAGGGGGATTATGCGGTATTGATGGATTGCGATCTGCAGGATCCTCCGTCGCTTCTGCCGGAGATGTTCCGTTATATAGAGGAAGGTTATGATTCCGTGGCTACCAGGCGCGTAACGCGGAAAGGGGAGCCGATGATACGTTCTTTTTTCGCCCGTATGTTTTATCGGCTTATCAATAAAATCTCACGGACGGAGATTGTGGACGGCGCAAGGGATTACCGGCTGATGACAAGGCAGGTGGTGGATGCCATATTGGCTCTGTCGGAGTATAACCGTTTCACGAAAGGTATTTTCGGATGGGTAGGCTATAAGACAAAATGGCTGGAATATGAAAATATTGAACGGAAAAAGGGGGAGACAAAGTGGTCGTTTTGGAAACTGTTTTTGTATTCCATTGACGGGATTACCGCATTTTCCACAGTGCCTCTGGCGATTGCGTCATTTATGGGGCTGGTGTTCTGTGTATGTGCCTTTTTGATGATTCTGTTTACAATTGTCAGGAAGCTGATGTTTGGCGACCCTACATCGGGGTGGCCGTCTCTGGTCTGCATTATTTTACTGTGCAGCGGGGTGCAGCTGTTTTGTCTTGGAATAGTCGGGCAGTATTTGTCCAAGACTTATATGGAGGTAAAGAAAAGGCCCATATATTTGGTCAAGGAGGAACTGTAACCATGATTGATCCGGTTATTTGTCGAACGATGTACTAGTACATCTGTTAGAAAGCAATTTTCAAACATGCTTTAGGACAGGAAAGACGTAAGGATATGGTTTTAGGAAAGTGGCTTTAGGTTTGAGAAGGCGGAATATAAGATGGACAGGCTGGTCAGTATTGTAGTGCCGATGCATAATGCAGGCACATATATAGAGGAAACAATTGATATGGTGCGCCGGCAGACTTACGGGCAATGGGAACTTCTCCTGATAGATGACTGCTCTGCGGATGACAGCAGGGAAAAGGCGGAGAAGAGGGCCGGAGACGACGGAAGGATTCGTCTGATTGCCAAAGATAAAAACGGAGGCGCCGCTTTGGCGAGAAATACGGGGATTGACTGCGCGTCAGGCAGGTATTTGGCTTTTCTGGATGCGGATGATGTCTGGATGGAAGATAAGCTGGAAAGAGAACTCTGCTTTATGGAGGAAAAAAATGCGGCCTTTGTTTTTACCGCATATGAGTTTGGGGATGAGAAGGCCGAAAGGACGGGTAAGGTAGTACATGTGCCGGAGACGCTATCCTATCAGGAGGCACTGTCCCGGACAGTTATCTTTACTACTACGGTTTTGTTCGATTTGGAAAAAATCGATAAGGGACTGATAAAGATGCCTAATGTGCCAAGCGAAGATACCGCTACTTGGTGGAAGATACTGCGGAACGGTTACATCGCATATGGCTTGGATGAGGTACTTGCTATATACCGGAGACCGGCCAAGTCGCTGTCTTCCAACAAGCTTAAGGCCATGGCCAGAATATGGAATCTGTACCGAAGGGAAGAAAAACTGTCTGTTGCCGGCAGCCTGCGGAATTTCATCGGCTGGGCATGGCGCGCGGCATATAGGCGGATATAGAAAAGAGGAGCAAAAGTGAAACAGAGAGAATCAAGGAAGAGGGTTATCGTGCTGCTGCTGTCGCTGATTGGGCTGTGCCTGCAGACGGCTGTATATGCATATGTCTGGCTGACAGAGTATTATCCGTATCTTGCAATGCTGGGAAAAGTAAACTATTATAAGAACGGGCATATTATTATTATAGGGATTTATTTTATCCTTCTTTTCTTTTTTGAGAATACTTACGGAGGACTGAAAATCGGGTACCTGAAAGCATCGGAAATTTTTTTCTCACAGATTTTTTCATTGCTGGCGGTGAATGTGATTGCCTATCTGCAGATTATGCTGCTGAGAAACTGGATGGTGCGGATTGGGCCTATTTTGGCAGTGTTGGTCATACAGCTGGCAATCTCAGGCATATGGACAATATTCTGCCATGCGTTTCACAGAAGGTTTTTTCCGCCTAGGGAACTGCTGCTGGTATATGGGGACCGTTCCATTGACGATATATTAGGGAAGTTTTCTACCCGGAGAGATAAATATCAAGTGAATAAATGCATGAACATCAGCGAGGGTGTGGAAGCCATTAAGGAAGAGGTGGAGACAGGCTATGATGCCATTGTATTGTGGGATATCCCTACACAGGCCAGAAATAAGCTTCTGAAATTCTGTTATGGGAAGTCTATCCGCGTATACATGATGCCGAAGATTACGGATGTGCTCATTCAGGGTTCGGCGCAGCTGCACTTGTTCGACACTCCTATTTTCCTTACCAGGGAATATTCGCTGCGGGTGGAACAGAGAGCCATCAAGAGGCTCATTGATTTAGTGTGTGCGCTTCTGCTGGTGGTTATCGCATCGCCTATTATGTTGGTAACCGCACTGGTGATTAAACTGTACGACGGAGGGCCGGTTTTCTATAAACAGGTAAGATGCACGATAGGCCAGAAGGAATTCTATATTATGAAATTCCGCAGTATGCGGGTGGATGCAGAGAAGGACGGCGTGGCAAGGTTGGCGGCAAAAAACGATTCCCGAATAACGCCGGTGGGGAAATTTATCCGTGCGGTAAGAATAGACGAACTGCCGCAGCTTTTTAATATTCTGCGAGGGGACATGTCGTTTATCGGCCCCAGGCCGGAACGGCCGGAAATCATTGCACAGTATGTACAGGATATGCCGGAGTTTGTATTCCGCATGAAAGTGAAGGCCGGGCTGGCGGGATATGCGCAGGTTTACGGGAAATACAATACGACTCCTTATGATAAACTAAAGCTGGATTTGGCTTATATCGAAAATTATACCGTATGGCTGGATATTAAGCTGATGCTGCTGACTCTGAAAATATTGTTTAAGCCGGAGAGCACGGAAGGCGTGGACAGCAGGCAGGTTACGGCAATGAAGGAAGAGGACAGGTAAAGGGGAGCAAGGAAATCGGGAGAGGACGGATGGGAATGGAAAACGATAGATATATGCAGGAGGGGCTGGACTGGAAACGGATTCTGCTGCTGATGAAAGGAAAATTATGGATGGCGGCGGCAGCGGCGGTTTTAGGCGTATTGGCCGGCGGCGGGCTGTATTTGTCCGTTCATCTTTTCTTGGAATCGGAGAGGGAATTTCAGTCGGTGTCCAAGATCTATCTGAATTTTAACTGTGACCCGGAGGACTTCAGTGAGTTATCTTATAACGGCTATACTTGGAACGACTTAATGGCAACCGACCCTATTTTAGGCTATACAATGGAGATGCTGCCGCCGGGAACAGACCGGGATGCAGTAATTGCGGCCACAAAGGCGGAGATACTTTCCGATATCCGGCTGCTGACAATTACGGTGACAGCCAATGAGCCGGGGACAGCAGCGCAGATTATGGAGGCCACACAGAAATCACTGGTACATTTGGGAGAGACGGACCAATTGTTTGAAAGCATTCAGATTTACAGCACAGGAGAGCCGCGGCAGATTGTATGGGATAACCGGACGGCCAATGCGGCAGTTACAGGAGCGGTGATTGGCGGAGCATTGGCATTGATGGCACTGGCATTTTATTATGTGCTGGATGATTCCTTCTATGTGGCAGCTGATTTGGAAAAGCGGCACGGCATACCAGTGCTGGGGCTGTTTGTTCCTGACGGGACGGACGGAATGCAGGCATACGGAAAAGAATTTGCCGTGAATTACCGTTATCTTTGCAGGAATATAAAAACGGCTGTATTGGCAGGCGTAGAGAACAGGGCGGATTTGGACGTCATCCGATGCGCAATGCAGAAAGCCGCGGATGACGGAAAGGGAAGCATAGGAGACAGAGAAAACGCGGAAGCCGGAGAAACGGCGGCAGACAATGCAACTGCCGGAAGTCCCAAGTTAGAAATCGGCGGCAACCTAGGGGAGGATATGACACTTTACCGCCGGATACGAGAAGCAGATGGTACAATTCTCTGCATATGCTATGGCAGAAGGAACGGAAAACTGCTGGAAGCTGCCTTGAGCAACCTACAGAAACAAGACTGCCGCGTGCTTGGTGCAGTCATTGTGAACGCGGACAGGAAATTCTTAAAATTATACTTCTACGGGAGACAGGCAAAGAATCCGATTTTGACAGACAGGATGTAAAACCGGTAAGAAATACAGATCATAGAAAGCTGATAAAGAAAAATCAGATAGAAGAAATCAGTGAAAGAGATTAGTATAGAGGAAAACGGCTAGAGAGATTAGATAGAAGAAATCGGTTCAAGAGATTAGGTAGAAGAAATCGGTTCAAGAGATTAGATAGAAGAAATCGGTTCAAGAAATTTGATAGAGGAAATCGGCTAGAGAGAAAAGCAGGAAGAGCGGAACAAAAACGGCGGGTACAGAAAAGAAAGAAACTCGGGAGAGACAGAGGGAATAGAAGAAACAGAAAATGCGGAAGAAACAGAAGAATCAGAGGAAGCAGGGGGAAACAGAGGAGACAGGGGAAACAGAAGAAATAGAAGGAACAGGAGAAACAAAAGAGACAGAAGAAGCAGGAGAAACAGAAGAGGCAGGGGAACAGAAGAGACAGAGGAAGCAGGAGAAATAGAAGAGACAGAAGAAGCAGGGGAACAGAAGAGACAGAGGAAGCAGGAGAAATAGAAGAGACAGAAGAAGCAGGAGAAACAGAAGACGCGGGAGAGAGAGAAGAAGCAGAAGGAAAAGGGAAAAAAGAAAGGAACCGGAAATGGGTATACAGATGCTGATCTCCGCAGTCGACCAAGACATGCGGACAATAGCGGAGCGGATGAATATAGAAACAGATGCCATTGTGATTAACCAATGCGACCGCTTTGGGTATGAGGAATATGAACACCGAGGGCACAGAATCTGCTGCTACAGTTTTAAGGAACGAGGAGTTGGCCTATCCAGGAACAACGCCCTGATGCGAGCGGAAGAAGAACTATGCCTATTTTCGGATGAAGACATCGTATATAAGCAAGGATATGCGTCACTGATAGAGAAAGCCTTTAAACAACATAAAGATGCGGACATGATTCTCTTCAACGTTATAGTGACACCGGCCAGACGGACCTACTGGAATACGCAAGAAAAACGAGTGCAGTGGTACAATTACGGAAGATACCCGGCATACAGCATAGCAGCGCGGACGGAAACCCTGCATAAGGCAAACATCAACTTCTCCCTATTATTTGGCGGAGGAGCCAAATACAGCAACGGAGAAGACAGCCTATTTCTCAGAGACTGCCTGAAAGCAGGATTAAAACTAATAGCCTCTCCGACTGTCATCGGAGAAGAAAAGGAAAGGAAGTCCACATGGTTTCACGGGTATAATGAAAAATTCTTCCGGGACAGAGGAGTTCTATACCACTATCTATACGGGAAGATGGCAATACCCTTTTCCATACGATTCCTACTGGCACATAAAACGGAGATGTGTGCAGAAATCGGCTGGAAACAGGCATATAGGCTAATGAAGGCCGGAATAAAGGAAGGCAGAGACAGAGTATGATTTTTTATTTTATGATAGCGGCAGCAACCATCGCATTAGCGCTGCCAGTACGGACAATACCGCGGCGAGGACCGCGACCATACGGAGAAACGGCAACCAGCAGGCAGCAGGCATACAATATGCTGTGCCTGTTTTCTATTTTCCTAATCCTCCTTGCGGTATCCGCCTGCCGCCTGAATGTGGGGAATGATTATGCAAAATATGTAGAATTTATGCATCTGATTGCCTGCGATGCTTATAGCTATGTACCCACCGAAACAGGATTCAATACATTGGTCGCCGTATTGTACCGACTCACAGGAAACGAAAACTTTTTACTAGTCTTCGCTGTTTTTGCCTTTCTCACCATAGGCCTCTTTCTAAAAGCCATGTATGAGCAAAGCGACAGCTTTGGGCAAAGCTTTTTCCTGTTTATGACATTTGGGCTCTACTTTTCCACGTTCAACACCGTACGCTATTATCTGGCATTGGCACTGGCCCTATATTCAGTAAAATATGTACTCAAAAAAGAATGGGCAAAATTTCTGCTACTAATCCTGCTTGGATCCACATTCCACAAATCCATGCTAGTAGTGATTCCCTTATACTTTCTGGCCACACTAGCTTGGAAAAAATGGCAGCTTATACTGATGGCATTATTCTGCACCACATTCTTTTTTATGCAGGACTTCTATCTCAAAGCAGTGATATTCCTATACCCATCCTACGAAGATACAGAATATCTAGAAGGAGGCATCAGCTGGTTCAACATCCTGCGCTGCCTCGGCGTGCTTATTTTTGCGGCATTATATTACAAACAAGCGGTGACAGGAAGCAAACGGAACCGATTCTATTTCTTCTGCAACCTAGGGGCACTCATACTTTACACCTGCTGCTCATTCCTGCCCATTATTACAAGAATCGGCTATTACCTAAACATTACCCAAATCCTCTTTATTCCGGCAATACTGCAAAAGATAGAAAATAAGAAACAGAAACGCTTTTGGGGAATAACCATAGCACTGGCTGCTACAGGCTACTTCCTACTATATCTAATACGGGCAGACAACGACGGCATACGGGTACTCCCATATCAGACCTTCATGTTCCATGACATGGTTCCGATATTGTCAGATATGAACTAACACCCCGCCCAACCAGAAGATAAAAGAAAATAAAAAGCCAAAAGAATATAAAAAGCCAAAGGAATATAAAAGGGCAAAGGAATATAAAAAGGCAAAGGAGTACAAAAAGGCAAAGGAAGGCAAAAGAAAATAAAATTAAATTCCACCAGCACACAGCATTGGATATTATGTAATTGTCATAAGGACCGTCGGAAAACGCCGGCACTTAGCGAGGTACAAATCTGCCGCCGGCAGATTTCGAGCTTAGTACCGCTGCGTTTGACGCCGAGCGGAAGCGAGTCCTTAGGGCAATTACATAATATCCAATGCGTCCGGTACAGCGTCCGGTACAGCATCCGGTACAACCACAACAAAAAGAAAGGAACAAAGACAACACTATGGCAAAATTCAGCATCATCGTAGTCTGCCTAAATGCAGGAGAACGCCTCCACGATACAATTGCAAGCATCCGCAGCCAAAGCTGCAAAGATTATGAAATCATTGTAAAAGACGGCATATCCACCGACGGAAGCATAGAGAAACTGATGACAGATGAGAGACTCCGGGTAATCCGCCAAAAAGACCGGGGAATTTATGATGCGATGAACCAAGCGGTAAAGAAAGCGCAAGGGGAATACATTTATTTCCTAAACTGCGGAGATCTATTTCATAACAGCGATGTGCTGCAGCAAGTGAAAGAGCAGATGGAAAAGGAAACAAAAGCGGAGAAAGAAAAAAAATATATATTTTACGGGGATATTTATCAACGGCTCACAAAAGAAAGAGTGGCTTCCAATCCGTCCATGGATGCCTTCGGATGCTACCGGAATGTGCCCTGCCACCAAGCCTGCTTTTACGCATCTTCGCTGATGAGGGAAAAAGAATTTGACACCAAGTATAAAGTACGGGCAGATTACGAACATTTTCTCTGGTGTTTTTTCCGAGGAGGGGCAGAAACGGTCTATATGCCGGTTCTGACGGCAGATTATGAAGGCGGCGGCTTTTCGGAGACAAAGGAGAACCGGAAAATATCTGCGCGAGAACATAGGGAGATTGTGGGGAAATATATGCCCAAGGGACAGGTTCTTAAATACCGTCTGGCTATGGCATTGACATTTGCACGGTTCCGGACGTGGCTGGCGGAGAATGAAATGACATCGCATGCTTATAACCGGATAAAGGACAGGGTGTATCGGAGGTAGGGAAGAGATGAAAGTTTTATGGCTGTGCAATATTATGCTTCCTGCAATTGCAGAAGAATTGAGGCTCCCGTACAGTAACCGGGAGGGCTGGCTGACAGGAATCTATGGAAGGATCTGCGGAAAAAAGGAAAAGGGGACACCGGAACTGGGCATCTGTTTTCCCGTGACGGAAATATCCTCCCCCATAACGGAAAGATGTGATGGAAATGTCGGTTTCCGGCTGCGGAGTACAGGAACTGCCTGCTACCCATTTCAGGAGAATCTGGCCGCGCCGGAACGGTATGACAGGGAGACGGAAAAACGGTTCCGGGAAATTTTGGAAGATTTCAGGCCGGATTTAGTGCATATTTTCGGCACCGAATTTCCTCATGCGCTGGCTATGGTCAGGGCGTTTCGGAAGCCGGAAAGGATACTTGTGGGCATCCAAGGGCTTTGTTCTGCCTGTGCGGAAGCATATATGGCCGATTTGCCGGAGTATGTCATCCGCAGAAGGACTTTCCGGGACAGGGTGAAAAGAGACGGCATCCGGAAGCAGCAGGAGAAATTCCGGATTCGCGGGGAACGGGAAAAAGAAGTGCTGAAAGGATGCGGCCATATTACGGGACGGACGGACTTTGACCGGTGGGAAACCGGGAAAATAAATCCGGCGGCAGTTTACCATTTTATGAATGAGACGATGCGCACTCCTTTTTATGGCGGAAAATGGGATAGGGACAAAGAGAAAGGGTACGGCATTTTCTTAAGCCAGGGGGATTATCCGCTAAAAGGGCTTCATTATGTGCTGCAGGCTCTGCCGGAGGTTCTCAGCGAATATCCGGAAGCGTATGTGGCGGTGGCCGGAAACAGCGTGATGGAAAACAGAACATGGAAAGACAAGATAAAGATTTCCTCCTATGGAAAATATTTGCTGGAACTGACGGATTCTTTGGGATTGGCCGGGCATGTGCGTATACTGGGAAAACTGTCGGCAGAGGAAATGAAGGAGGCTTTTTTGCAGGCATCTATGTTTATCTGCCCATCTTCTTTGGAGAATTCCCCCAACTCCATGGGGGAGGCGATGTTATTGGGAGTACCTGTGGTGGCGGCGCGGACAGGCGGGATTCCCAGCCTGATAGAGGGCGGCAGGGAAGGGCTTTTGTTTGAGCCGGGAAACTGTAAAGAACTGGCGGAATGCATCAAGAGGGTATGGCGGGAACCGGGGGAAACAGCCTTACGGGCGGAAAATGCCAGAAAACGTGCATGGCATACTCATGACGGCAATAAAAATTATGAGCGGCTTCTTGCCATTTATAAGGAGATTTGTCAATGACGATTACTTTTGTATCCAATTATATTAATCATCATCAGATTCCTTTTTCCAATGCCTGCTATGCGGGGCTTGGGGAAAACTATCATTTCATTCAGACGGAACCGATGGAGGAAGAACGGGTCGCCATGGGATGGGGAGCGGAAGTAGGCGGGATTCCTTATGTCAAATATTTCTATGAGGAAGAAGCATATTGCAGGAAGCTTTTGGCGGAAAGCGATGTCGTAATTTTCGGATGGATTCAGAGGGAAGACTTGCTGGATGTGACGGCGGTTATAGAGGAAAGGCTGAGAAACGGAAAGCCGTCTCTGCGTGTCAGTGAAAGACTGTACCGCGAGGGGCAATGGAAAGCCGTCTCACCGAGAGGGCTGATGAGGAAGTACAGAGATCATACCCGTTTTCGGAAGGAGCAGGTGGGGCTTTTATGCGCCGGAGCCTATGTGGCCTCCGATTTTCATCTTGTCCGGGCATATCCGGGAAAAATGTTCCGGTTCGGCTATTTTCCGGAAACAAAGCATTACACCCGGGAAGAATTGGAGGGAAAGAAAGAGAAGGACGGAAAGCTGCATATGGTATGGGCGGGACGTTTCATGCCTCTGAAGCACCCGGAATATGCGGTACGGATTGGGGAGGAACTGGGCAAAGAAGGGTATGGCTTTCATATTCACATGGCAGGGAACGGGGAACTGGAAGAAGAGATAAAAAAGCGGGTGAAGGAAACGGGGATGGACAAGGATTTTACCTTTTACGGATATACGGAGCCGGCCAAAGTAAGGGAAATTATGGAGAAGTGCCATGTGCATCTTTTCACCAGCAATCATCTGGAAGGCTGGGGAGCCGTGGTAAATGAGGCAATGAACAGCGGATGCGCCGTGGTGGGGAATGCGGAGGCAGGAGCCGTGCCTTATTTAATCCGCCAGGGGGAAAACGGGCTGATATACCGTAAGTCCTACGAGGATTTTGCGGCGCAGGTGAAGCGGCTGGCGGCGGACGGAGAAACGGTCCGGCGGCTGGGCTGGGAAGCTTACCGTACGATAGAGGGGGGATGGAATGCGGAGCATGCCGCAGAGGAACTGCTGCGTTTCTGCAGGCAGTTACTGCAGGACGGGCGGATGATCCCTGCGGCGGAAGGCCCCCTCAGCCCGGCGCCGGTGAATATTTGATTCCTTGAAGGACGGAAAATAAGGACAGTATTTCCGGTAAGAAAGAATCTTAAAGCTAAGCCTGTTTTCTGCTATAGTAAAACAAATCACAGGCAATTTGGGCAAGCGGCACAGTAAATCGGCATGGAGGGAAAGGGATGGGAAACTATTATCTGGCAGTGGACATAGGGGCTTCCAGCGGACGCCATATGCTGGGATATGTGGAAAACGGTATGATTAAGATGGAAGAGATTTACCGTTTCGAAAACGGCATGGAAAAAAAAGAGGAGCATTTATGCTGGGATTTGGAAAAATTATTTCAGGAAATTATAAAGGGCATGGCAGTATGCAAAAAAATCGGTAAGATTCCTTCCTGCATGGGGATTGATACTTGGGCAGTGGATTATGTGCTGCTGGACAGGGACGGAGAGGTGGCCGGGCATACTTACGGCTATAGGGATTCCCGCACCCAAGGCATGGATGAAGCGGTGAACGGAATTCTTCCGCTGAGTGAACTGTATGCAAGGACGGGGATACAGAAGCAGATATTCAATACGATTTATCAGCTAACTGCATTAAAGGAGCAGGAACCGCAGGTTCTGGAACAGGCGGAAACAATGCTGCTGATTCCCGATTACTTTGCGTATCGCCTTACCGGAGTGGCAATGACAGAATATACTAATGCAACTACGACGCAGCTGGTAAACCCGGCAACAAAGGACTGGGATTTTGAACTGATAGAGAAATTGGGCATAAAAAAATCCATTTTCGGAGAAATAACCATGGCCGGCACGGAAGTGGGAAGTCTGAAGAAAGAGGTGGAGGAGGCAGTAGGGTACAATCTGCAGGTTATTCAGACGGCAACCCATGATACCGCATCTGCGGTGGTGGCAGTCCCGGCAGAAAATGACGCTCTGTATATAAGCTCCGGCACTTGGTCGCTGATGGGCGTGGAACAGGCGGAAGCGAATTGCTCCGAGGAAAGCCGGCAGGCCAATCTGACCAATGAGGGCGGGTATGGGTATCGGTACCGTTTCCTGAAAAATATTATGGGGCTGTGGATGATCCAGTCGGTACGCCATGAATACGGGGATGCCTATTCTTTTGCGCAGTTATGCGATATGGCGGAGGAATGCGGAGACTTTCCCTCCAGAGTGGATGTGAATGATGCGCGTTTTCTGGCTCCGGAAAGCATGACCGAGGCAATCCGCTGTGTCTGCGGCGAGACAGGGCAGAAAGTGCCGGAAACGCCGGGAGAAATGGCGGCAGTCATATACCGGAGCCTGGCGGAAAGCTATAGGCAGACCGTGAAAGAAATAGAGGATATTACCGGGAAAAGCTATGAGTGCATACATATCGTAGGGGGCGGCGCAAATGCAGACTATCTGAACAGGCTGACGGCAGACAGCACGGGGCGGACTGTTTACAGCGGCCCTACGGAGGCTACGGCAATCGGCAACTTGGCCGTGCAGATGCTGAAAAGCGGAGAATACGGCAGCTTGGAGGAGGTGCGGAAAGCAATTTTCCGTTCTTTTGAAATTAAAACGTTTGAACCGGAGGGCAGCCGCTGAGAACGGTTTCCATAGGCAGCTATCCGCAGGAATAAAATACGCGAATGCGTGGAAAGAGGCAGAATATGAATCAGAAAGAACGTTATGAAGACGCAAAGAAGATGTATGGGGCATTGGGCGTGGATACGGAAGCAGTGATTGAAGCGTTGCAGAAGATTCCGGTTGCGCTGCATTGCTGGCAGGGCGACGATGTAATCGGTTTTGACCATGACGGCCCTCTTACCGGGGGAATCCAGACAACCGGAAATTATCCGGGAAAGGCAAAGACACCCCAGGAACTGATGCAGGACATGGATAAGGCACTTAGCCTTATGCCGGGCACGAAGAAACTGAATCTGCATGCCAGCTATGCTGTTTTCGAAGAGGGTGAATTTGCGGACAGGGATAAACTGGAACCGAAGCACTTTGCCAAATGGGTAGCGTTTGCAAAAGAGAGAAATATGGGGATTGATTTCAACCCTACTTTCTTTTCCCATGATAGGGTGAAGGACGGACTGACGTTATCCAGCCCGGACGAGGAGACAAGGAAATTCTGGATTGCGCATGGAAAGGCATGTGTGCGCATTGCGCAGTATTTTGCCGATGAAACGGGCATCCCCTGCGTAATGAATATCTGGACGGGAGACGGCTATAAAGACATACCGGCCGACCGTATGGGACCCAGGATGAGATATAAAGATGCCATTGAGCAGATTCTTTCGGAGCCTTATGACAGGAATATGGTAAAGCCTTGCGTAGAATCCAAAGTGTTCGGCATCGGCGTGGAATCTTATACGGCAGGTTCGGCTGAGTTTACGCTAAGCTATGCGGCGACCCATGAAGGATGCCTTCCTTTAATGGATAACGGGCATTATCATCCTACAGAAGTGGTTTCCGATAAGATTCCGGCATTGCTTTGCTTCTTCCCGGAGATTGCGCTGCATATTACCAGGCCGGTACGCTGGGACAGTGACCATGTGGTTCTGTTTGACGATGAAACAAAGGAAATGGCGAAAGAAATCGTGCGCAACGATGCTTTAGGGCGGGTTTATATGGCCTTGGATTATTTTGATGCCAACATCAACCGTATTTCGGCATGGGTAGTGGGCTTCAGAAGCTGGCAGAAAGCGCTTCTCAATGCGATGTGCACACCTTACGCCACAATGAAAAAATTGCAGGACGAGAACCGGATGACAGAACTGATGGTGCTGCAGGAAGAAATTAAGACATATCCGTTCGGAGATGTATGGAATGAATATTGCGGACGGTGCGGCGTATCCGGGGACGGAAAATGGTTTGAGGAAGTTGTGAAATACGAGCAGGATGTTTTGTTGAGACGTTAGGGGCAGCGGTTGCTGCAATTCATATGGCATGGCAATAAAAAACAATATCCGGTATTCTATGCCGGAAGATTCTATGCAGAGTTTGGAGGATAATTTTCCGATTGCATAAATACGGAATGCTCGGTGTAGCGAGGCAGCTGTTTCTTGTGAGACGGCTGCCTTTTCTGCGTGGGTCTTGCGGAAGCATCCATAGGAGTGAGCATGGGCCAAGAAGTCCCGGCGGCATTGGCCGTCTATATGTTCCGGTGCAGGCAGAAAACCCCCTCATTGATTTCCGGTAACAGTTCAGCCTGAATGTAATGTTGGGAGGCGGACGCCCGTGGGTGAGTTTTTTTAGTGGCCGGCAGCAGCGGAACTGCCTGTCCCGGTTTTCCGTGCACTTTTTTCGGCTGG
>CAJUIM010000104.1 GCA_910586275.1 uncultured Lachnospiraceae bacterium
TGCGACCTCCTGGTCCCAAACCAGGCGCTCTAGCCAAGCTGAGCCACACCCCGCTATGCTCTCCTGTCTTATCACCGTCACAGCACGCTTTACATTATATTACACATTTTCCTTCCTGTCAATTAATTTTTCCATATTTTATGCCAAATTTAATGTAAAATCCCTTTCTGTAAGAGTAAATGCCGCTCCAATCCGCAGCATCTATGCCCCGTTCATTTCCGTTCCATGCAATGGGGGATAGATCATAAATAGAAAACGGAAAAATGCGCCTCGCCTTCCCTGTCCAAATCCATCACAATATAGGACGGCCTTTTGCCTTCCTGTCTTGGATAAGTCAGGCTGCCGGGATTGACGGCAATCACATTGTCCCCAAAATCAATCACCGGCTTATGCGTATGCCCGTACATAACAATATCGGCCCCTCTGGCTTCCGCCTCTTTTTTTATGGTTTCATTGCCCATGGACACATAATAATTATGCCCATGCGTCAGCCAAATCTGGTAGTTGCCGATGCGGAACTCCTTTTCCCTGGGAAGATTTGAGAAAAAATCATTATTCCCGGCGACCATCACTACCGGACAGCCCGCCGCCTCACTGATTATATATTCGCTCCCCTCCACATCACCGCAATGCACTACCATGTCCACCGGACTTACCCGCTGCACGGCTTTCAGATAATTATTATTCTGACGGTGAGTGTCACTTACAATCAATATTTTCATTGTTCCCCCCGATTTGCATCTTTTTCTTCAGTTCTTCTTTCATTTTACGCAATGCTTTCCCTCTATGGCTGACTGCATTTTTCTCACTGTCGCTGAGTTCCGCCGTAGTCCTGCCAAGTTCCGGCA
Source organism: uncultured Lachnospiraceae bacterium (assembly GCA_910586275.1). Lineage (GTDB taxonomy): Bacteria > Bacillota > Clostridia > Lachnospirales > Lachnospiraceae > Kineothrix. The sequence goes on from CAJUIM010000104.1 coordinate 849, forward strand.
CATAAAAAATCGGGTCATAGCCAAATCCGTTCGTTCCTTTTTCTTCGTAGCCAATCCGGCCCTCTATGACTCCTTGGGTCGTCCTAATCTCCCCGTCCGGAAATACAGCCGCAATCACACATACAAAACGCGCCGTGCGCCGTTCCTCCGGCACCCCCTCCAAACGTTTCACTAAAGCTGCATTCTTTATGGAATATGGCATGTCTTCTCCCATATATCTGGCCGAATAGATTCCGGGTTCCCCATTCAGATAATCAATTTCCAGCCCGGAATCATCGGCCAGAACAATCTCCTCACAGACCTGCGCTATAGCTTTTGCCTTAATTACTGCATTTTCCTCAAACGTAGAACCGTTTTCTTCTACGGAAATTTCAATGCCCATTTCCTTTGCGGACAAAACTTTTATATCCAAATCTTTAAGAATTTCCCCTATTTCTTTCAGCTTTCCTGCATTCTGCGTCGCAAATACAATTTTTGTTTTCTCAGCCATATCCCATTCTTCCACTTTCTTCCGCATTATTCATATAACCGGCCATGTGTCCTGCCCCCCCTCTGCACGGAGCAGTTTCCCGCAGAACCGGCCATTCCGCCCGGCCGCCCTGCAATATGCCATATACCATCTGTTTTCCGTCCTTCCAAGATACTACGATATCCTGCGATATTCTGTCAACAGATATTTTGTCCTCACAGACGCAGAGACTTCCTCTAAGCCGCCTTATTTCCTCGCCGGCGGCTTCGGACCCATAAACTGATAAAAATATGCTTTTATCATTCCGTTATATACTTTCCTGTTTTTATCCGCTTTCCGCCCTATGAATCGTTCCGCATTTTCATAGGCTGTAACCATATAGAGCGACCATGCATCCAGATTCCTGTACCGCTCCCCCAAGGCACGGTACAGTGCCGGCAGATTTTCCCTCTCTTCCATCCGTTCCCCGTAGGGGGGATTTGTAATAATGAACCCGTATTTTTTCGCATGGCTTAAATCCTCCACTCCCCTTTTCTGGAAGTGAATCATCTTCTCCACACCTGCCAATTTTGCATTCTCTCTGGCGGAAGCAACGATGCTTTCATCAATATCGTATCCCTGAATATCCGTTTCCACGCTAAAATCAGCCATCTCCTGCGCCTCGTCCAAAGTATCATACCAATTTTTCCTCTGTACCACATGATTCCAATTTTCCGCCAAAAAGGAACGGTTCATTCCGGGTGCCGCATTGGCCGCCATAAGAGCCGCCTCTATAGGAAAAGTACCGCTTCCGCAGAAAGGATCCACCAATATCCGGTCGCTCCGCCAAGGAGTCAGCATAATCAACGCCGCGGCCAGATTTTCGGCAATCGGGGCTTTAGCCGCCAATTTGCGGTATCCCCGCTTATGTAAAGATTCTCCCGTGGTATCCAGGCCAACCGTCACTTCATCCTTCAGAAGAAATACGCGTATGGGAAAACTTTCCCCGTCCTCTTCAAACCAACTGCGCCGATAAGCCTCTTTCAACCGCTCCACCATTGCTTTTTTCATTACGGACTGAATATCCGAAGGACTGAACAGCCTGCTTTTCACGCTTCCTGCCTTCGCCACCCAAAATTTTCCGTCTTCCGGAAGATACTCTTCCCAAGGAAGTTCCTTCGTACCCTGAAACAGTTCCTCAAATGTTTCCGCATGAAACTCCCCTATCTTAATTAATATCCTCTCTGCCGTCCTCAGAAAGACATTCGCACGGCAGACCGCCTCTTCGTCCCCAAGAAATGTCACTCTTCCGTCTTCCACCCGGCTCACGTCATATCCTAAATCAATAATTTCCCTCTTCAGCACCGCCTCCAAGCCAAAGTGGCAAGGTGCGATCAGTTCGTATTTTCTCATATTTCCATGTCCTTTCTTCCCGGAAGCTTTTCTCTCCGGCTCCGATTCCCATATCCAAACGACACACTCTAGTATACATATATTTCATGCACTTTTCAACCGATTTAGAGCGTGTTTGAAAATTGCCTTCCGCAGCCGGAAACTGTTTCCTGACAGAATTCAAAAAGGGATGCCTACGCATCCCTTTTCTGCCGCCCTGCCTTAGAAGTTGTTGTTCTTCTGATTGCTGTTGGAGCAATTATTGCTGTTGTTGCTGTTCTTCTGATTCTGCTTATCATTGTTGCTGTTGTTTACCTTGTTTTCCTGATTTTTGTTTTCGCTGTTCTGATTGTTCTGGTTATAATCGTTTTTAGACATTGTTTCATTCCTCCTGATTGATTTTTATTACACAAGTAGTATGTCACGGATATTTTAAATCTATTCAACAATTTAAAAATATTTTCGGAACTGCCGGAAATCAAGCAAATCCACGAAACAATAAATCATTGTGCAGACGGCAGGAATGAATTTTCAGACACGCTCTAGGACTATAGTACCGCCTTTTTATTCATATTGCACAAAAAACGAACAGTACCTTGGTACTATTTTGGTATTGCAATTTTTCCCAGACATGATATAATAGCAATTGTAAAGGGAAATACCCCTTCATCGTTTCCCTTTACAGACCCTTATATTAATTATTTATACTCCCCTCATTATCCCGCCGGATAAACTCCGGCGGGATACACATTTTATGAAAACAAACATAAAATATCCTATGCCGGCATGGCTTCTGACAAAATAGTTGTCATTTTACAGCTGTTCCGAGCCTATAGCTATACAAAACGCCGTCCGTTAATGGCAATGCCCTTTAACGGACGGCATTTTTATCTTCTCTGAAGGAACCGGACTAACAGTGCTACGCACACCAGCGGAATCAGCACGGGAAGCATGGCCGAGACTACGGAACCGACAATTCCCACCACCGTTATTATCACCAGAAGAGCAAGCACTGCCAGCAGCCATCCCGGGATCCGGTATGCTTTCGGACCGGAGCCCCCTCTCGCCTCCGCAGTGCCGTCCTCATAAACTTCATCATATTCCGGCGTGCCGTCCCCCCGCCCCTCACGCTTTGCCGCTTCTATAATGGTCTTCGCCAGCAGACGTGGGTTGCCCAGTTCCGCCACAATATCTGCCTCACTCTTCCCCATGCCAAGCTGCATGTCAAAATAATCCTGATAATAGCGCATATGCCCGTCCACCGCACCGCTGCCCAATGTCCCTGCCAGTGTCCGCTGCAATGTCTCCATGAATTCCGATCTGGTCATATCTGTCTCCTCATAATCTATCCATACCGCGGCTCTCACCCAACCGCTTTAAATATTCTTCCGGATGATGCATCAAATCCACCATTGTGCGGAAAGAACGCAGCACCATTGTTTCTTTATTACATTCCGATGTATTTTTCCCAAAGTCCCTTATCAGATTATACCTATTCATCTGCCACACATATAAATCAGTCAAAGAATATCCCCGGCATTTGAATTCATCCTTAAAACCATGATTTTCCAGATAATATATCCATTCCGCATACAGATCCGGCACGACAAGCAACTCTGCCCACAGCGCGTCTGTCCATTCCTTCTCCTGTCCTGCATATTCTCCCAAGGCAATCAGGCTCTTGTATGCCTTCACTTTCCTTGCATCATACAGAATCCCTTTCATATCCATCACTTCTTTCCAATGCCATATTTCCATCATAATGGAGAATCCCGAATCCGTCAAATTACATTTTTATAAACTTCCGGCAATTATTACGCTTCAGCTGCCTGTCTCACTCGGTCGGATCCTTCCCTCACTCTGCAATGATTTCCGGAAAAGCCTCCGACACTGCTTTTATCAGATCCGATACCGCTGTATCCCTATCTTTTGCCCCTGTCAGGCAGGCAGCCGCCTGTGCCTCCAGCAGTTCCGTCATCTTCCGGTCATAAGGCACCTTCCAAAATGCCTCTGCCCCATACGCAGAAAATGAAAATGCCTCAATGTAATCCTGCCCGCCCAACAGTTCCAGCGTTCCTTTCCCTTCCCGGGAGAAATCCTCCATCATTGTCCTATGATTGATATAATCCTCTGTTTCCTCATAGATTTCGGTTAAAATTTCCGGCTCGCAGCAAAGTGCCTTCAGAATCTCTCCCGCCAATGCCGTATCGGAGCATTCTGCCGTTGCGCCAAGCCATGTGCCGCCGGAACAATACGCCACGGGCCCAAGGCAAATGTTCCAAAGCCCGAATGTTCCCTGGCCTGTTTTTTCTCCTCCGCAGTTCTCTTCCACCGACTGATGCAAAAATTCTGTCCCTCCGAAATAGCCGAGCACTTCATTGCCGGAGAATCCCGCATCCCACCCATCTGTCCCCGGCATGGTTTCCCATGTCAGTTCTTCCGTCCCCAAAGCATAGGCGATATCCAAATATTCCAATACAGCCTCATCCATATGAAACGCACCGTCCGGCGTTACCCAAGGCCGTTTCCTGCCAAACATAACAATATCCGCCAAGCCGGCGGCGGAAGGAAGAATCCTGACCGCACCGCCGGATTTCTCCTTCACTTCGCGGGCTGTTTCCAGAAAGTCCTCCCACGTCCCCACCTTGTCCTGCATCTCCTCCGGGCTTTTTACCCCTAAGACCGTTTCTGCAATATCCGCCCTATAAATAAACGCACCGGGACAGTTCTGCCAAGAAATCCCCTTCAGTTCATGATTCCTTTGATCCATGGCTATGGTGATAGTATAAGGGTACATTTCCGACAAATCCGCTTCCGTAAGGCCGCACTGCGTCACCGGCAGCAAATTGTCACTGTTTACAAATTCCTTTATAACCCTGTCGTCTAGGGCAATCATATCCGGATAGGCCTCCGCATCCGGCTCCTGCAGCAAGGAATCCACTTTCTCCCGATACACCTCCCCGCTTCCCGCATTCACATATGCAATCCTGTCTTTCCATTCCGGATAAGCACGGTATACAATTTCCAGCCGGACGGCCAGTTCCTCATCCCAAGAATATATATAAAACTTCTCCGGCACAGCCTCTGCTTCCGCGGTGCCGGCAGGCTCAGGCGGCACCGCAGGCAACGTTGACCCTGTCTCTGTCTGCTGCCCGGACACTTCTGAAAATATATCCGCCTCCGGCACGGACGAAACGGCATCTTTTCCGCAGCCCGCCGTTAAGCCTACATATAAGCATACCGCCGCTATACCTATCCTCGCTATAACTTTCTTATTTTGATGTCCCATCCTCGTACCTTATCCTTACTCCTTTTTCCGAAGCTTATCTTAAAACTGTTCCCCGGCCTGCCGTCTTGAGCTATCTTACCGTATCATTTCTTTATTGCCGAAAATTATGCCCCACACGCAAAACAGGTGCCTCATAACGAGACACCTTGTTATTTGCTTATATTATAAGCCGCATTCCTCATTCATTCTTTGGATTACATACCGAACATCTTCAGAACCAGTGAATCGTTCTGCATCTTCTTACGCATCATGCCCATCTTATAATCCTGCAGAAGCTTATTTTTCTTCTGCTCGGATACTGCCTTGGGAACGTCCAAATCCTCAATACGGCTTCTTGATCTTACCGACTCCAAAGAATTAATCGTATTGGAATTGTATGCATGTTCCATACGGTTAGTCATGGCACCTGTAGCACCTCTGGCATTGGTTACTTTCTCCATGGCGTTTTCTATATCTTTGATATCGAACTTACCCGTCACATTGTAGCCGTCAATGCCCAGTTCCTTCAAGGTGGTATTTTCCATCTGGATCTGCATGCCCCTGCCGTCCGCATTGGCTGCTATATGCATATCCGCCATGCTGCCATCCATCAGTTTCATTCCGTTATATTGGGTTCCTACCGCAATATCCTGAATGTTCTGCAATACCTGATCTATCTCATCCTGAATCATCTGTTTCTCGGACTGGCCGTACAGACTGTTGGATGCCTTAACGCTAAGTTCATGAATTCTATGCAAAGAATCCTGAATGGAACCCAATGCACCGTCCTTTATATTGGCAACGCCGATACCATCCTGAATATTCGCAGAAGCAGCATCCAAGCCATTGCTTTCTTTCTTCATCTTAATGGCGATGGATAAGCCTGCCGCATCGTCTGCCGCCGTAACGATTTTCTTACCGCTGGCTATTTTTCCATATATGGAATTTGCATTATTATTTAATGCCGAAATACCCATAACCGCTCCTTTCCTGCACAAAACCGCTGTGCATGCCATTACACTCTCACTCTTCTCTTTAACCCTAGTATAATATGTTTCATGGTGAAACGCAAGCCCTTTTGCATAATTTTACCGAATCAGTAATTATCTGCCTTTACCTGAAAATATGACTGCGGGTGTGCGCATACAGGACATACTTCCGGTGCTTTCTTACCGACACAGATATGTCCGCAGTTGGCACATTGCCAAACCACATCCCCCTCCTTGGAAAAAACCAGATTGCCTTCTATATTGGCCAACAGCTTACGGTATCTTTCCTCATGCTCTTTCTCGATAGCTGCCACGCCCTCAAACAAAGCCGCAATATCCTCAAACCCTTCTTCCCTTGCTTCCTTTGCAAAAGTCTGATACATATCTGTCCACTCAAAGTTCTCCCCGTCAGCCGCCTCTTTCAGGTTCTCTGCCGTACTGCCGATTCCGCCGTTCAATAACTTATACCACAATTTTGCATGTTCTTTTTCATTATTTGCTGTCTCTTCAAAAAGGGATGCAATCTGCACATAACCATCTTTTTTTGCTTTGGACGCAAAATATGTATACTTATTCCTTGCCTGTGATTCCCCGGCAAACGCCGCCTGAAGATTTGCCTCTGTCTTTGTACCTTTTAAATCAGCCATATTTTTTTCTCCTTTTTCTTTGTTTTTTGCCTGTCTGAAAACTTATTTCGGATTCTTATTCTTCCCAAGGCCTGATCCGGTAATTTACCCCGATCCTCCGGCATATCTCCATGCACTTTGCCTCTTCTTCCCTGCTGATTGTCGTCTCTACCGTAGTCAGCACCACCTTGGGCACATATTCCTTCACCTCCTGTGCAAATTTCAGCAAAGCATCAAAAGACTCCTCCCCGAACTTGCTTTTTGTCAGTTTATAATATTCCTCTTTATCCGGTGTGTTCAGGCTGATGGATACCACATCCACATATCCTGCAAACATCGATGCCGTAGGCTTCCCATGAATCAGATCGGACAACCCGTTGGTATTGACCCGGACAGGCAGGCCGTATTGCTCCTTTACAAATCCGGCAATTTCCAAAAGGTCTTCCAAGCGTTCCGTAGGCTCCCCGAATCCGCAGAAAACAACTTCCTTATATTTCGCCGAAAGGGTTCCGTCCTTGTCAAATTTCCTGAATTCTTCCTTTACTTCCTCTGCCGTCGGCTCCCGCTTCAGCCAGAGGCTTCCTGAGTGATTCATTTCATCCTTTGTCTGGCGCAGGCAGAAAGTGCATGCGCAGGGACAGCGGTTCGTCAGATTCACATATAGGTTGTCATATACTTCATATAAAATCGTCATACTCTTTTCCATGCCTTATTCCCTTCTCTGTCATGTTTTCCTGACTTGGCTACCCGCAAATGGCTGTTTCCGGCAAATGTCCGGAATGAATTTTCAAACACGATCCAGACCGGAAATTCACTGCCCGGGACGTACCACCGAAACTCCGTCTAATTTCTCTTCAGGGAATGCAGGATTTCCTCAAAACATACGCCGTCTGTCTGCGGTATGTCCATCTCTATAGATTTCAATATGCACTTCCTGACGAAATCGGAAGCCTTTTTCACGGAACGGTCAAAAGCTACGCCGTTCACCGCATCCGAAGCTATCACGGATGCAAACACATCCCCTGTCCCGGAACGTTCCGTCCCGGCCTTATGGGTACGCAGCAGCCTTGGCTCTTTTCCTTTCTCCATCACATAATTGGCTATGAATTCCCCCTGCGGAATGCCGGTCACCACCACTTTTTCCGGCCCTTGCGAAGACAGTTCCTGCGCCATTTCATACAGTTCCTTTTTCTTCCATCCGCTTTCCTTATAAGGCATCCCCGTCAGACGGCAGCATTCCGTAAGATTGGGCGTGATAATGTCCGCACATGCCACAAGCCGCTGCATCTCCCGGCACATTTCCTCCGTATAAGTGGCATATATCCTGCCGTGATCCCCCATTACCGGGTCAATGATTACTTTTGTCCTTCCACTGCGGAATTCTTCCACAAAGCGGAGCACGGTTTCTATCTGTTCCTTGGAACCGAGAAAACCTGATGTAATCCCTTCAAATTTCAGCCCCAGTTTATGCCATTTCGCGATGTAAGCTTCCATATGCGGCGTATAATCATCAAAAAAGTACTCCGGAAATCCCGTATGGTTGGAAAAAACCGAAGTGGGCACCGGACAGCACTGAATTCCCATATATGAAATAATCGGCATGGACACTGTCAGGGAACAGCGTCCGAAGCCGGATAAATCATTGATGACTGCTATTTTCTTCTGATTATTGTGGGACATTTTTATTTCCTGCTTTTATTTTCATATTTTCCGTTGAGAATCTCCACGGAACGCTTTATTTTCTGAGCGGACTCGCTGATTTCCTTATAAATCCCCGCAGACTGGGAAGCCAGATCCCCCATCTGCTTTGCCACTACCGCAAACCCTGCACCGGCAACGCCTGCTCTCGCGGATTCTATGGATGCATTCAAAGACAGAATATTCTGTTTTGTGGCAATGCCGTCCAGTTCCTTTGTTTTCTGATATATGACATCCACTGTTCTGGTGGCGTTCTCCAGTTCTCCGTCAAAGGTAGTCATCCGGCCGCCGCGCCCTTTCATATATTCCAGATTCACCATCTGATTTATCACGTCCGCCAGCAATTCCCCTGCCGCCCTTACGGCTTTTTCCGTACGCACGGGTACTTTGCGCAATGCCCTTACATACTCTTCCGGATCAATGCCCAGTTCAGCCGCAATATCCCGGAACTTGCTTTCATCCGGCTCTTTTGTAAGGATCTGCCCTCCGATAACGGCTCCTACTTTTTCCCCGTTCACCATAATGTCAGCCGCAAAGTCCACCAGCCCCGCATGGCAGAAATATGTACCATGGCCTTCATTGTCACACTTTATGCAGCGTTTCATCCCCTCTTCGGTCCCTCTTGTATATTTCATGCAGAAATCCGTAAAGTTACTGCCCTTCGTCACATAATCCCCATCTGCATCCACAATAACCACCGCAAACCCGGTAGCATCCGAAAACCGGTCCTGAATCTCCTGCAATTTCTTTAAATCCACAAAATCTTTCATCTTCATTCCACACACACCATCCACTTTCCTTATTACCTTCCCGCATCCCTTACAGGGACAAGTAACCCTTTTCTACTATTTTCATACATAATGCTATATTATGTCAAGATACTTATCTGTTTTTTCCCGGAAATTAATTTTCAATATTTGCTAAAACCATTCGGAAATCCCAATGATTTCCTTTGCGAAATCCGTATACTTCCCTTCTTCCGGCGTATCCATATATTTGTATACCTTATATACATATTTAGGAGTGCCGTCCGGATGATTGATTCCCAATGCCAGCCCGTCTTCCATCTCTTCCTCCGCATCCGTCTGCCTGGAAAACAGCACCGAATCGATATGGGGATTTTCTTCCGTTACCTTATAAGCATAAACAATGGCTGCGGCCTGCAGTTCTTCCCCCTGCAGCGAAGTATATCCCAACTCGCTCAATATGACGGAGCGTACTTCCCCGTCCGCCGTCAGGAATTCCTCCTGCTGCAGATAATCCGTGACCACGTCAATATTGGCCATGGTCACCATAGGCGTCTCCTCGGATTCCTGCACATGTACGGAATCTTTCCATATATAAGGCGAATCCAACGGCACATTATAGGGATGGATTGCCAGCCCCCAGTCTATATTCCCTTCCTTACGGATCTGCCTGTTGAATTCATCCAAAATATCCTTTGCATTATAATTTCCCGTGCTTCCCGCATTATTGTTCCACTGCTGATCCAAAGGAATATATATCCTGCTGGCGCTGTTCACGCTCTTTATGGAACTATAGCATATCCGAAACGCCTTTACATATTCGCGTACATATGTCTCCAGATCCACATGCCGCATATAATTCCACTGCTTCCGCGCATTGATTTCATTTCCGATTACCCAGTTTGCAATGACTCCCCTGCCGTTGGCTTTCCCGGAATACCGTTCCACCAAAAATGTGGTAATTGCCGCCAAGTAATCCATGCCCTCCTCCTCCGCCGCATTGAACGCATAATAAGGTGCATTTCCAATGCCGGAACGTGCCAGCGGATGAATCATCTCCGGATAACTGGCCGAAACGTCATTCAGCAATATAGCCGTAATCTCTATGCCCTTCTCGGTCAAAGTGCCGAAAACCATGTCATATTCCGCCATTACCTGTCCGTCAAACAAATAATCCTTTCCATTATATGTATAAGAAACCGGCGGATACTCGGAATCCTCGGACAGTTCCAGAATCCTTGACATCTGAATGTTGTAAGCCGCATGCTTTACCCCCAAATCCTCCAACTCGGAAGACTGTATCTTATCCGGCGCAACCAGCAGCCCTTTCTTGGAAGCCGGGCTTTCTCCATTGGATTTATAGACAGCTATCTCTTCCGGATTGGTCACATAACTGGGATTGCTCACCACTACATACTGTCCGTCTTCCTTCACGGCAACCACATATTTATACAGCATCCCGCTTACCATACCAAAATGATGGGAAAACATCATCTTCGTATTTTCTGCCTTATACTCCACATGGGTAGGGGTCATGTCCTGATTCACTTCATCCATATAAGCCCGCAAGGCAAACAGATAATAATATTCATCATCGCTTTTCGGTATCCCTTCCGTGGAAAATTCCAAGGAAATATTACTTGTCCGGTTATCCACCAGACAAGATTCTATCGTAATGAAATTTTCACTGTGCTCTTCAGGCAAATCCACCATAGCCGGGCGTTTTTTTATGGTTTCAAAAACCTGGATACCCGATTCCACAGAATAATCCATTATTCTGCCGCTTTCCGCTTCCGCAGCCTTGGCCAGATTTTCCCGGTTCCTCTCCAGACGCGCCGTTTCCAATGCTGCGTTTTTATTGTCCAAAGCCGCTTTTATGCCGATGCCGCCGGCAACGGCCAATATGCCAGCCACCACTCCGGCAATCATCAGCTTCCGCAGTCTCTTCTTACCGTTTTCTTCCTGCTTTAATCCCATTGTCCTTCCTAATCTGCTTTATGTATCGCTTTTCTCTTTAACAGTTGCTTTCTTATTATACACATTTATATGGTTTTTCTCAACCTCTATTTCTGCAGGAGCACGAAAATCCATTTTCGGCATTTGGCTCCATATGCTGTTTTCTTTTACTCATCTCCCACCAAAAAGGCTCTTCCGCCTTCTGAATATGCCGTTAGCGGTTGGGCTAATAGAGGATCAAGCGTTCCATCTTATTGCTTAAGCTGTTAGAATGAATGATGCAGATGGTCTGGCCGATTCCTCCCAGAACTTTACGTCCGTTTTTAAGTCAGCCAACCAGCCCTCATTCGCAGCATTCGTTCTACGCCGGTAATGCTTTTCTGAGTGTGCAGGTCAAAAAGCGTAGGCGCAGCGGGCTGCGCTGAGGATTTTTGACCTGTGCAATCGGGAAAGCAGGCAAGTGGTTGGTGTAGTTATTTGCACAACGATGTACTAGTGATGTCGTTCTCCTGCCTCCCCCGTGACATCCCGCACACACAATCCGAAATTAGTTCACTGACCGAACACATCAGGGAACCTGACGGGGAATCTCAATATACTAAAAGACTTATTAAATTTGTTTATTTCTATACAATCTTTGACATATCATAAAGCAAATAACATTAGTGATAACAGCCAATATAGGCACAATTATCCCAAGCAGGTTGTTCATCAAGTACTTATAGAAAATAAACGTAAGCCCCATATAAGGGAAAATAGCAAGTGCAGCAACAATATCTGCTTTTTGCGTATCGAAAAAAAAGAAAATTAAAAACTCAATCGGTAAGAATACAGTTGCTAATAATAATCCATAAGGTATGATATGAAATGGCACAACAGCAAACATTTCTGGTTTAATTATATGAAGAATTTGGGAGAAAAAAATTAAAAGAGGAGTTGCCGCCAAACAAAACAGATAGATTATCGCCCCGCGTGCCCCTATAATTGTTCCATGTGTTATCGGTAGTATACTGAATAATAATTTAGTCTTATACTTTGCATCATTAAAGGCAAAATTTCGAATAATCAGATATGATAACATTAGCAATCCCGCAGTATAGGTAATGATATTTGCCGTATCATTATCTGCATTAATCTGATTAAAAAACATCGGATATAATACTATACAAAGCAGTTGAAGCCATACAATCTGACTTAACGCTGAAATTTGCATTTTAGTGAATTTCAGAAAATTTGTCTGCATTATTTGTTCCTCCTTATATAATAAAGCATAATATCCTCAATCGTAGGAACTTCATAAATAACGGGCTTTTGCATAGCCTTTTTAAGCATAGTTTTATTATCGGTTAGTCCTTCAAAGCCATAGGCAGTTTTATTTATTCCAACAAAATACATCTCACAATCCTGAGATAGTACCGCTGCATCGCCTTTTACAATGGCATGTTGGTCTTTTATTTTATCTTTTTGCCCATGTAAAATAATTTTACCATCAAGTATAAAGTACAAATAGTCCGCTATCTTATCAAGATCGGAAGTGAGATGCGTTGACATTAAAACGGTTTTGCCCTCTTCAGATACAATATCTTTTAAAATTTCCATTAGTTCACTGCGAACTAAAGGGTCAAGCCCGGAAGTTGGCTCATCTAAGATAAAGATATCTGCACCGTGAGAAAGCGCAAGGGCAAGCGCATATTTCATTCTCATACCTCTGGATAAATCTTTAATTTTTTTACCAGAGACGTTTTGTAAAGGACTTTTTAATCAAGTTCACAGAAAATTTACATTTCAGGGCAAAAAAATAAGGCCAGGAACCTGTTTTTAGATTCCCGGCCTACGGTTTTGTTTTATGCTGTCCGTTCTGCTTTCAATTTTTTCACTTCGTCAAGAGGAAGTCCTGCATATTCCGCAATTTTTTCAAGTGTTAAAATCCCATCTGCCAACATTCTCTTTGCGGAATTGATTGCTCCCTCTTTCAATGTCTGATTCCTCATATCTTCCATAGCACGGCACATAATCTCGATTCCCTCCTTGCTCTCTTTGAAAAATCTCACCCTGTCTG
>CAJUIM010000105.1 GCA_910586275.1 uncultured Lachnospiraceae bacterium
GCCGCAAAGCCTTGATTTTACTGGCTCCGCGGCTCACCTCAGACTATTCGAACTCAATCGTCCCCGGCGGCTTCCCCGTGCAGTCAAACAGCACCCTGTTAACCCCCCTAACCTCATTCACAATCCTGCTCGTCACCGTCCCCAGCACTTCCCAAGGAATCTGTGCCGCCTCGGCAGTCATAAAGTCAGAAGTATTCACTGCACGCAGTGCCACTGCATAATCATATGTCCGCTCATCGCCCATAACGCCGACGGAACGCATATTGGTCAATGCGGCGAAATACTGCCCAAGGCCCTTATCCAACCCGGCCTTTGCGATCTCTTCCCGGTATATCGCGTCCGCATCCTGCACAATCCTTACTTTTTCCGCAGTCACTTCCCCTATAATCCGGATTCCCAGCCCCGGCCCTGGGAATGGCTGCCTATAAACCAGCTTCTCCGGAATTCCCAATTCCAGCCCGGCTTTTCTTACCTCATCCTTAAACAGCAGACGCAAAGGCTCTATAATCTCTTTAAATTCCACGCAGTCAGGCAGTCCCCCCACATTGTGATGGGACTTTATCACTGCACTCTTTCCCAAACCGCTTTCTATCACATCCGGATAAATCGTGCCCTGCACAAGATAGTCCACAGCCCCGATTTTCTTTGCTTCCTCCTCAAATACCCGGATAAACTCTTCCCCTATGATTTTCCGCTTCTGCTCCGGCTCTTCCACGCCGGACAGTTTCGCGTAAAACCGTTCCTGCGCATTCACCCGGATAAAATTCAGGTCATAGGGACCGTTAGGGCCAAATACTTCCTCCACTTCATCCCCTTCGTTTTTCCGCAGCAGCCCGTGATCCACAAATACGCAAGTCAGCTGTTTCCCTATCGCCTTCGCCAGCAGCACCGCCGCAACCGAAGAATCTACCCCGCCGGAAAGAGCACACAGGACTTTTCCGCCCCCTACCCTTTCCCGGATTGCATTTATGCTGGTTTCCACAAAAGAATCCATCCGCCAGTCGCCCTTACACCCGCAAATGTCAATGACAAAATTGCGGAGCATTTTCATGCCTTCCTGCGTATGCATAACCTCCGGATGGAACTGTACCGCATACAGCCCCCTTTCCGCATTCTCCATTCCTGCCACAGGACACACGGACGTTTTTGCCGTGACTGAAAAATCCTCCGGAGCCTGTTCGATATAATCCGTATGGCTCATCCAGCAAATTGTTTTACACGATACCCCCCGGAACAAAGAAATACTGTTATCTACTTCCACTTCCGTTCTGCCGTATTCACTGACAGGAGCAGTTGCAACCTTCCCGCCCAGCAAATGAGCCATCAGCTGTGAGCCGTAGCAGATGCCAAGCACCGGTATTCCCAGTTCAAATATTTCCTTCCCGCACACCGGCGAGCCTTCCGCATAGACACTGTTGGGGCCTCCCGTGAAAATAATCCCCTTAGGATTCATTTCTTTCAGTTTGTCCAATGCCATATTATAAGGATGCACCTCACAGTATACATTGCACTCCCGCACCCTTCGGGCAATCAGCTGATTATACTGCCCTCCGAAATCCAATACTACAATCATCTCTTTTTCCATTTTATCCTCCGCACTTTTCCAAGAACCTTAAAGCACCATGTACCCTACATTATATAGGCTCCTACACGCCTTGTCAAAATATTCTTTCCGAATCCCGGCAGAAACCGGTTTCAGAGCATGTCCACCCGGCTCACTGCCGCAGCACACACGGACTCCCCGGTAATCCACAGTTCCGGCAATCAGCCTGTAACCCCTGCCTGCACCGGTATTTTTAATATAAGTCACCGATAAATTGTGCCTGCATTTTACCCATATATGCATTGTCCCGCTCCCATCTGCTTTTCTGAACATGCCGGAAACTGCCATTACCCATATACACTTTATTTTAATAAATCCCTATTTCATGTTGGTGCAGATATTTTTCCCTTGTAGCAAGCCCACCCCTGATATGCCGCTCAGACTTGTTTACATCCAGCACCTTCCTTGCCTCTTTTGCAAGCACAGGATTAATCTGCATCAATCTGTCTGTCACATCTTTATGTACCGTAGATTTTGAAATCCCAAACTGCTTCGCCGTCTGCCTTACCGTAGCATTGTTTTCAATAATATAGTTGGCAATGTCAATTGCTCTTTCTTCGATATAATCCTTCAAAAGAAAACCCCTCAGAATACTTTTTTACATTGTATGAAGCATTCTGAAGGGTTATGACTGATTAAAATTAAATCCGTTTTCCAAGTTCCGGCGGCAGTTCCATGCAGAAAACGTCTCAAAAATACTTTCCGTCCAATGCCTGCCCCAGTTCCGCGGACGGTCAATACACTCCTCTGATTCCCGAGTCGCCGTCCAACGTATTCATGTTATAAAGCAGAAGCACATCCGTCACCCCTGCATGCTCCGCAAGGAATGCCGAAGGCCCGTCCTTATAATATCTTGTGTCGAATACATATATTTTTTTATAATGGCGTACCAGAAACGGCACCATGGAATTGGCATAACTATCCTTAATCAGCACCAGTTCCCTGTCCGTTTCCGCCGTATCATTGGTAATCTCTGTCAGCGGATGAAGGTTGTTCAGAAACAGAGAATACTTATCCTTTTTGTCCACATACTCCAAATTATACAGGCTATCGGTAGTTTCCTCTGTATCCTTATACTCTACCGTGAGCCGGTCGGCCGGGTTCTCATAAATAATAATCTTATCCCCCTTACGGCCATAGTCCCCCGCTTTGGAATACAATGTCCCACGAAAATCCTCCGTCACCGTCTGCGCCTCCATGTCTTCCAATGCGGTCGGCGTAAATCCCATTTCTCCGCAAAAGGCACGGTATCCCATGTAAGCGCCCAGCGTTGTCCAGTGATGATCCGTTTTGTAATATAGGCTCCCTTCCCCTTTGCCTGACTCCAAATACCCGCTGCAGTCTATGGGCCGGATTCCCGTTCCCTCATAGATATCTGCCGCCGTTTCCATCTGATTGTTCACCGCCGCATGTTCCGGCAGCTTCTCCCTGTACACAGTCACCGCCGTGGGCACCAACATCAGGCACATCTCTATCTCATTATCTCTTTCCTGCGCCTCCACGGTCTGCGCAAACCTTTTCAATGTTTCCGTAATCCTTTCCGTATTCTCCGGCTTTTTATACTCTTCTATCAAATATCCGTCTTCCGCCAGAAAGATACCGTTGATTTTCTTTTTCCCGGAAAGCATCTCCGCCTTTGACTTTATGCCGATCCAAAAATCCCGGAAAGGGAAATGATCCGAAACATAATCGGTAAGCCCGTCCATATACGTCCCTTCCTGTATCTGCCGTAAACCGACTTTAGGCAGTTCCGCCAAATACCGGTTCTCGTTTTCCGAAAAATCTTTTTTCTCCGTTATCATAAAAAGCACCGTCAGACACAGTACCATTCCTGACAGCATCGCTGCCGTCAGCCTCCTTATCCTAACCTCTGCTTTCATTCCATCCTCCCGCTTCCAGCTCCGGCAGATATTTAAAACCTGAAATACAAAAACGGATTGTAAGTATCATTCACCAGAAAGGCTGTTGCCGCCAAAAAAAGAGCCACATATCCCGCCAACGCAATGCAGCCGGCTGTCAGACGCGCCTTTTCTCCCCATGCCGCCAGGCGTTCTTTAACCCATGGATATACCGGGAATGCCAAGACTGTTCCGACGGCCAATACCAAACCGTAATTTCCCAGATACCAGAGGAACTCTTCTCCCCACCATGGGTTTCCCGCGCAGCCGGCCATGGATTTCATATATGCCCCCAACGCAGCCATATCGTCGAACACAAAAACGACAAATCCCACAACTACTATAAGCAGCGCATAAAGATGCCGGACAATCTTCGGCAGAGTTTTCAAAGCTTTTCCCCACACATATTTCTCCAAAGTAAGCAGCACTCCGTAATACAGCCCCCAGAGCACAAAATTCCATGCCGCGCCATGCCATAGCCCCGTCAGGAACCAGACAATGAACATATTCCGCAGATGTCTCGCCACTCCCGCCCGATTGCCGCCCAACGGAATATAAATATAATCCTTGAACCAAGTAGACAGGGAAATATGCCAGCGATGCCAGAAATCAGTCACCGACTGCGCATACAGCGGATACTTAAAATTCTCCGGAAAATGGAAGCCCAGCATCCAGCCCATGCCAATAGCCATATCGCTGTAAGCACTGAAATCAAAATACAGCTGCAAGGTAAATGCAACTGCCCCCAGCCATGCCGTAGCCACCGATGCCTGCCCCGTTTCCAGCAGGCGGATTTCCTCCCATAACGCGCCTATCTGATTCGCTATCAGCACCTTTTTGAAAAGTCCCTGCATAAAACGCAGGATGCCGTCCTGTATTTCTTCTTTCTTTATCTTCCTGTCGTGCAGTTCCCCGTTTACCGTTTCATAACGCACAATCGGCCCTGCCACCAGCTGGGGAAACATGGAAACATATGTCAGATAATTCAGATAATTTTTTTCCTCCGGCACCTTATGCCGATACAGATCCATACTGTAACTCATGGTCTGAAAAGTAAAAAAGCTGATTCCCACCGGCAGCCCCAGCCCCAAAGGCCGGACCGATATGCCCAGCAATGCATTTGCCGTACCGATAAGAAAATCCGCATACTTAAAAAAAGCCAGCATGGAAAGATTGATTGTCAACGCACATACAAGGAAAAAACGCCGTTTCTTCCTTGTATCCCCGAACCTAGTCATCAGCCTGCCGCTGCTGTAATCCACCAGCGTGGCAAAGAGCATCAGCAGCAGATATACCGGCTCCCCCCAAGCATAAAACAGCAGGCTGAAGAAAAGCAAAATACTGTTTTTCCATATATGCGCTGCGCGCGATGCCCCCGGCACGGCGTAATACAGCAGAAAACATGCCGGAAGGAAGAAAAACAAAAATGGAATACTGCTGAAAACCATATGTTTTCCCGCCTTTCTATATAGCCTTTTCGATAATCTGCAGTATGGCGTCTGCCTGCCCGGAAATTACCAGATAGACATAGTTCCCTTTAGACTTCACGGAACTCTTATCCACAATTTCGAACTGATCCGGAAGATAATTTTCCATTTCCGAACGTTTCTCGTCTACCACTACCTGCAATGCCTTGCACATTGCTTCCACGTCCCCTTCCTCTTTTACCTTCAGAATGGCCACCGTTTCCGCGCTGGTTGCTTCCTCGGACATAACGAACACATATTCTTCCAGCTTCGCCGGATCTATTCCGTAGTAATTTGTGATAAATCCTTCCCCCATGGTTACCGGAGAAATCAGCTCCACGCTTCCTTCGATTTCTGCATATATTTCCGCAACAGGTTTTGCCTCCGCAGCCTGCTCTGCGGCCGCCTCCGTACTCTCTGCCTGTGCCGTATCCTGCACCACGCTCTCGCTCTGGACTGCCGCGGCCTCACCGCTTTCCCCTTGTCCGCATCCACCCAGTAACGTTACGGCTACTGCCGCCCAAACAAATTTCCCTGCAACTTTGCTATTTCTTCTCATCCTGTGTAAATCTCCTTCCTTATCCTTTACTCCTGCTTCATTCATTTCCCTGACGAGTGCTTACCACTTCATTTTCTGCGCTTTCCCCTTCCCCATTTCCTGTCTCTTCGTTCCTGTCCCTTACATATTCCGTCATTTCCAGCTGCCCCTTTGCGTAGTCTCTCAGCACGGACACCCAGATATCATAGGCCTGCGCATTCTGATGGGCAAACTCATCGCTGCAGTACTCTGCTGCCAAATCCCCGTTTTCATCGGCAAGGGAATCCGCTATATTGACAAATCCAAGCCCGTTCTCCTTTGCCATCTCCGTCAGCATTTCATTATACTCCCGTATCGTATTATTTTCCAGTTTTCCTACTTCTTTTCCGTGCAGAATATAAGTCATTCCTATAATATGTATTTCCACGCCGGGAGAACTTTCCTTTATTTTATTCAGCAGTTCCTCATATTTTTCCCAAGTGCCTTCCAGCCCTGTCACATTCAGGTCATTCATCCCCAGCATGATGAACACCTTCTTGCTGCCCATCATGGCTATAGAATCCCATACATATCTGGGTTCTCCCTGATAAACGGGATGCACGCTGTCCTTATTGCTTAAGTCCCACAATGCATTGTTGGCAGAATAACTTCCTGCCGCCAAAAACTGCAGTTTGCTCAAAAAGGCATCTTCCTGCCGCTTCATGGCATAATTTCGGAAGCCAAGCATAATCGAGTCGCCCACAAACACGGCATCGTCAAAATAAGCATCCACTTTCTGCTCCATTTCCCGGTCCTCTGCCGTCATTTCCGCCGCCCCGTCCTCCTGGATGCCGGCTTCTGCCTCATTTCCTTCTGCCGCCGAAGCCTGTTCCGGCTCTTCTGCCGGCCTTGCCACCAATTCTTTAGGCAGCCTTTTCTCCGAGGCATATGCCGTCATCCCGGCCGGCGCTGACATCCAATCCGCCATAACCGTTACCGCTGCCAATACCAATGCCATCCTTTTGCACCTAAACATATTTTTCCTCATATTGCACTCCATCCTCTTTACCAAGTTTCATCACCTTGTGTTCTTCTCTATATAAGTTTATATAAGGAACCGCCCGAAAATGCCCCGGCCTTCCCATTCCAAAGACATATAAAAGAATACTCTCCAAATGCATCATATCTCCGTCAGAATTGCATCATTTTTGCATCATATTGTCCGCATCTGTCATATTATGTCACATTTTAGGCGAAAAAAATTTGGCAACGCTATGCCTTCTTTGTAAACCGGCAGGACGGAAAATTTCCGCAGCCGTAAAATTTCCCATACTTTCCTTTCCGCAGGCACAGCATGCCGCCGCAGACCGGGCAGTTCCCTTCCGGATTTGCCCCCTGCTCTTTCCAAATCTTCCCCATCTCTTCATAGCATTTTTGATTCATTATACAGTCATTCAGTGCCCGATGGGCTCCGTCGGTACTGATATGGAAATATTCGGAAATATCCGTCAGTTTGTAATGCCCCAGTTCCGGCAGGCAGTGCCGTGCCATATACAGCGTATCAATATAATCGTTGGCCAGTTCCCTCCCCAATGCGCCCAATGCCGCATCATAGGCAAAATTCATATCAAAAGTATGTATATTGTGCCCTACTAAGATACTGTTCCCGATAAAGTCCCAAAATCCGCCGATTGCCTCACCGATGGCCGGCGCATCAGCTACCATTTTGTCCGTAATTCCGTTTACTGCGGTAGCCGGTGCCGGGATATGCCGTCCCGGGTTTACCAATGTGGAATATTCCGCCGCAATTATTCCTTCCGCAACCTTCACGGCCGATATTTCTATGATGGAATCCTGCTGCGGATTAATGCCTGTAGTTTCCAAATCAAAAACCACATAATCCCTCACATATTTATCCAAACGTCTTCCTTTGTTTCTTACCGCCAAATCACTGCCCTCTTTTCCTTTCCATATACTCTCCCATCTTCTCCCGGATTCTTTCAAACTGCTTCTCCGTCATCGGATTCTCCGATTGGAAATGCATGAGCCGTTCCAAATACCCTTGTTTCTCTGCCAGCTGCAGGCTCACCGGATAAACCAGCTCATAAGCAAGCGAAATATGCCCCACCACATTGTCCACTGCCGTCTTTTTCAAGGTCCGCAGCACCGCATGTTCCTCTTCGAAGCTTTGCATCACTTCCGCCGTCACCTGACAGCTGCGCAGTTCCTCGCTGCTTACATTATATATCTCCTCCAGAGGAAATTCCACGTTTACCTTCAGGATATCAATTTTATCCGCATCCCTTATAATATGGCAAAACTGCTCCGTCCTTGCCGGCAGCCCCTCCGGAATACGGTATGCATTATGGCTGGCCACTGCCGTCTTAAGCAGGGAATCCTGTGAATCGTCCCTGACAAAATCCCTGATTTTTCCTTCCGCAAAAAGGATTTCCGCCCCGCACGCCGCATGGTCAATGGACTGTGCGTCGTGGAATGTGCCGTATCGCCTCAGCTGCTCAAAACGGCCTATGTCATGCAGAATCCCTATCAGCCACGCCAAATCGATATCCTCCTTTGGCAGCATCAGCCAGCCGGCAATCTCTCCGCACAAGTCCGCCACCCGATAAGTATGCTCGATCTTAAGGCGCACCTTTTCATCCTCTGCATTATAATGCGCCACATATTCCCGAAATGCCTTTAACGCCTGTTCCCTATCTATTCTCACAATTTCCCATCCGCCTCTATTTCCAAATCCTGTTTTCCCATACGCCGCTGCCTATGGCCGGCCAGTTGACCTTCCTGCGGCTGTATTGCCCCGCCGCACCCTTTTCCCTTCCCGCGCCCGGCTTCTTTGCCGCTTCTTCCGTTTATACCATGCCGTTCAGTTCCTGATACAATGACTTGGCATAGCTGTCCGTCATCCCACAGATAGAATCCGTCACAAGCAGCAGACGCAGATACAATTTCTCCGTTTCATCCTTACCCTTGGAATAAATACGGTAAATTGCTTTATAATTATCGGAAATCAATGCCATCACCTTTTTCTGCACTTCATTCATTTTTTCATCCGTATCATAATAAATCACGGCATCCACCAATTTATCCAGCAAAAAACCTATCATTGTTTCCGCCGCAATTTCCAACCGTAAAATGGGTCTGGACACAAACGCATAACGATAAGCAATATCCCCCAATGCGTCCGCCATCAATTCCCCGTCGGTTTCCGCCAGCAGTTCCTTCTCATAGCTTCCTTCCATAATGCTCCGGTAGTTTTTGGCAAATCCCTCCGTTGCACTGGATATCAGCCTTCCCTGTATCCTCACTACCCAGTTCTGCACCGCATGGTTCTCCGGCTGTGCTGCCTGTCTCCCCAAAGCTTTCCGATACCGCTCCTCCAAAGCCTCCGCCATGCCGTAATATTCCTCCAGACGTTCCTGCCCAATGCCTTCGGACTCCTTTTTCCTTCCGTATTCCTTTAGTTCATGCACCAACTGCCCAAAGGTAATGCAGCCCTTTTTAAAGGCATCCTCAATGTCTGCCGTCAAATACGCAATATCATCTGCCGCCTCCAGAACATAAGCCAACGGATGCCTTGCCCCATGAGTCCCCAAACTCTGCTGCAAATCGGCAAAAATATCCCGCTCCGCATAAAAATAGCCCATTTTCTTTTCCCTGATATTGCGGCTTTCTTTATGTACTTCCAGCGAAGACACCGGATATTTCATAATCGTCCCCAGCAATCCCTTTGTCAGGTTCATGCCGTGCTCGTCCACCAGATAATGAAGCTTTGTGACAAGGCGCAGTGCCTGAGTATTCCCCTCGAAATTCAGGAAATCCGCCATCATCTGCGGCAGGAGCAGCTGATCCAACGGATGCCCCTTATAATAATACCTGCCTATATTCTTTTGGAACCATTCCCTGATTACCGTCTCGCCGAAATGTCCGAAAGGCGGGTTCCCAATATCATGCAGCAGCCCGGCACATTGCAGGATATCACAGACATCCGCCTGATAGCATTCCCGAAATCCTCCGTCCTTAATATCCTGAAGAATTTTCCTGCCGATATTCTGCCCCAATGACTTCGCCAAAGAAGACACCTCCAAAGAATGCGTCAGCCTCGTCCGGATAAAATCACTGCGGTCCAGCGGAAATACCTGTGTTTTATCCTGCAGCCTCCGAAACGATGCGCTGCCGATAATCCGATGATAGTCTTTCTCAAACTCGGTTCTTAAATCCCCCGAATTGCCGCTCACCTTATAATTTCTGATCCTATCCTCACATAAAAGCTGCCGCCACTCCATACTGCATCCTTTCCGCAGCCAATGCTGCCCGCCCACCGGCTATATAAAACTTTACTACGTTTCCGGCTGAAATACAAGATTTTTTCCGTACTTCCAAAGAAATCCATCTGCACACTTTTGATCCGGTTATTTGTCGAACGATGTACTAGTGCTGTGAAATATAGCCTTCCTGATCAAAGACAACATTCGGGGAAATAGAACGCATATAGGCAAGTACTCTTTCCTTCTCTTCTCCGTAAAGCATGGCAGTAGAGCAGTTCTTCTGTATTGCCGGAAGAAACTGCAGGCTTTCCAGGCCATTTTCACTCACCACCGCTTTTACAAGACAAGTATCCAGCTGTCTGGAATTGAACAGGAAATTGCCAAGGCTGTAAACTACCGGCACGCCTTTTACATACTGTACGGGCTGCAGGCAGTGGGAATGATCCCCGATAATCAGATCAGCCCCCGCTTCCGCTATCTTAGGTGCCTGATCTAACTGGGCCCAGTCCAATACATCCGTGCTTTCCGTCCCCCAATGGATATATACAATAACAAAATCACTGTTCTCCTTTGCCACGCGTACCGATTCCAGTAAATTATCCGGATTCCAGCAGCGGAATACACCCGGCGTAGTTTCGGTGGCTCCCTTAGTGTCCGGATTGTCCAGACGTTCTATTTGAGTGGCTGAAACAACCGCAATCTTAATGTCTGCGGCTATAAAATATACGGGTGCCGAAGCCTCCTCCAAGTTATGCCCTGCCCCTACAAAGGGAATGCCCGTGTTTTCCAGAATATCCATCGTATCCAGAAATGCTTCTTCCCCGTAATCGTAGGCATGGTTATTGGCCAGCGATACGATATCCGCCCCCATCTCATGCAAAAGTTCCGCATATTCCGGCTTTGCCCGAAACGTAAACTGCTTTTCCGGCGTCGGCGTTCCTCTGTCGGAATAAGGAAATTCATTGTTTACCATAAAGATATCCGCATTCTGCATCTCTGACATCAGGTCTTCGGATATGCTGTCATGAATGCCGTTTGCCCTCTGCAGTATCTTTGCCATAATGCTGTAGCCCGGGTCGAAAAGGATATCCCCGGCAAATGCCAGCGTCACTTTCCCCTCTTCCGCCGTTTCTTTTGCATAAATACGATTCTCCTGCATATATGCGGCATCTGCCAATATATCCGCATATTTTCCCTTCGGCTCCTCTTCCTGCTCCGTTTCCCCGATTCCCTGCACCTCCTGCTCTGCCCCTTCCGGCTTTGCATCTCCTCCCGGCGGCACGGCTTCCTCCGGTGCTTCCCCTGTTCCGTCTTCCTGAGAAGCCAAATTTTCCAAAGCCGGTTCTTCCTGTGCATTGTCCGGCCCGCGGCTGTCCCCCATTACGGCATGATAAATAAAAAACGCCGACATTCCCAAAAGCAGCACGCCAGTCAGCGTAACCCAGAAACTGAACATCAGATTTAACAAATGCTTTTTTCTTCTCCGCCTCTTCATCCCTTCACTCCTACATATATGCATTTATGGAGAGTCCGCATCATAGGCATTTTCCATAAAGAAATTCATAAAGAAAGAAAAGCCACCTGTGGGTCCCTTCCCATCAGATGGCTTTCTATTAAAACTTAACTACACTTACTTTTACACCAGGCCCCATCGTTGAAGACAATGTGATGCTCCTTAAGAACTGGCCTTTCACTGCCGACGGCCTTGCCTTTACGATAGCTTCCATCAAAGCATTAAAATTCTGCTCTAACTGTTCCTGTGAAAAAGATGCCTTTCCGATCGGCACATGGATAATGTTAGATTTATCCAAACGGTACTCAATCTTACCTGCTTTAATATCTTTGACAGCCTTTGTCACATCCATCGTTACCGTACCTGCCTTCGGGTTCGGCATCAAGCCTTTCGGCCCAAGGACTTTACCGAGACGGCCTACGACACCCATCATATCCGGTGTGGCAACTACCACATCAAACTCCAGCCATCCTTCCTTCTGGATTCTCGGAATCAATTCCTCACCGCCTACAAAATCGGCTCCTGCTGCTTCTGCTTCCGCAAGCTTATCCCCTTTGGCAAAAACCAGCACTTTCACTTCTTTACCTGTGCCGTTGGGCAGCACAACCGCGCCGCGCACTTGCTGCTCCGCATGCCGTCCGTCACAGCCCGTTCTGATATGGACTTCTATCGTTTCATCGAATTTTGCAACTGCCGTCTTCTTCGCCAGTGCAATCGCATCTACAGGTTCATATTGCACGGAACGGTCTACCTGTTTCGCATTCTCAACATATTTCTTTCCACGTTTCATTATCAATTCCTCCTATGGTTCAAACGGCATTACGCCTCCCACTTTTCACTCATTATTTAACAAATCCAGTCATAGCCTGCGGGCGTATCCCGCGAATCTGCGCACTCCGTCCGCCGCCTGCCCGGCTGCTTAATCCTCTACTTTGATTCCCATGCTCCTTGCCGTACCGGCAATCATGCTCATAGCCGCTTCCAAAGATGCAGCGTTTAAGTCAGGCATCTTCATCTCGGCAATTTCTTTCACCTTCTCTTTTGAAATCGTGGCAACCTTTGTCTTATTCGGCGTCGCAGAACCAGATTTGATATTGCATGCCTTTTTCAGAAGCACTGCAGCAGGGGGAGTTTTGGTAACAAAACTGAAACTCCTGTCCGCATATACGGTAATAACGACAGGAATAATCACATCGCCCTTATCTGCCGTCCTTGCATTGAACTGTTTTGTAAACTCAACGATATTGACGCCATGCTGTCCAAGTGCCGGTCCAACCGGTGGTGCCGGTGTTGCTTTGCCGGCAGGAATCTGTAACTTAATATATCCTTCTACTTTCTTTGCCATTTTGGCTACCTCCTAAAATATTGTGGTATGGCGCATTTCCCCGGTTTCCGAAAACCTGCCGGAACCTGCTCCCACTGTCCCGGTTCCCTCCGGGACTATTGCTGTTACTGCTATATTTAAGCCGGAACCCGGCATAAATACCCGTTATATTTTCCTGACTTCCGTGAAACCGATTTCTACCGGTGTATCCCTGCCGAACAGTTCCACATTGATAGTTGCCGTCTGTTTTCCGTAATCCATCTTCTGAATCATGCCTATGGTATCTTTCCAAACACCGGCAATGACTGCGACCGAATCGCCTTCCGCGAAATCTACCGAAACGTTCTCCGCCTTAATGCCCAGCGGCCTCATCTCCGCCTCCGTCAGCGGCACCGGCTTGCTTCCCGGCCCTACGAACCCTGTTACTCCCCTTGTATTCCTGACTACATACCAAGTGTCGTCGTTCATTACCATATTGATCAGAACATAGCCCGGGAACATTTTCTTCTGCACATTCTTCCTGGCTCCGTTCTTCATCTCCACCACTTCCTGCATGGGGACACGCACTTCAAGGATTTCTTCCTCCAGATGCCTGTTTTCGATGGTCTTTTCAATATTGGCCTTGACTTTATTTTCATATCCCGAATAGGTATGTACTACATACCAGTTTGCCTCTGCCATCTGTCCGCCCTCACTCTATAACGTCGTCAAGAAATCAATGCCATATTGGAATATAAAATCAAGTATGGCAATAACCGCGCCTGCAACTACCGAGATGCAGACAACCGCAACGGACTGCTTGACAAGGGAATCCTTGTCCGGCCACGCTATTTTCTTATATTCAGCCTTCACGCCCTGAAAAAAACTCTGTTTCGGTGTTTTATCTGTCTTTGCGGAATCTCCCATATTGTACTCCTTTCAAAAATACAGATTTCCCTTACTTCGTTTCTTTGTGCAAAGTATGAGCCCTGCAGAATTTGCAATACTTTCTGATTTCCATTCTTTCCGGATGGGTCTTCTTGTCCTTTGTTGTATTGTAGTTACGTTGTTTGCACTCTGTACATGCCAATGTGATTCTCGTACGCATATATTTTTCCTCCAATTTTTGAGCATAAAAAAAAGACCTAAACTAATCTTGTATGGTAACTATAGCATAAGACTCCGCTTACGTCAACAGATTTTTTCCGGGAAATCAATTTTCGCGTAACAGTTCAGCCTGAATGTTGTGTTGAGAGGAGGACGCACGGGAGGGATTT
>CAJUIM010000106.1 GCA_910586275.1 uncultured Lachnospiraceae bacterium
TCCCTCCCGTGCGTCCGCCTCTCAACACAACATTCAGGCTGAACTGTTACGATTTACGATTTCCGTGTGTTATAAAGAATTTCGTCTTGACTTCGGAAAAAAGCTGAGTTATAGTTAAAAAGTATTCATGCATGAAAATCTGAAGGTAAGGAGTGGTGTACGATGAAAAATACAGGAAAAAGCAGGGTAAATAAACGATAACTGGATACAGAGGATTTTGTGCTATTATTTGTAACGGAAGAGGCTTTTATTTAGGGACATGTAATAGTGTCCCTTTTTTGTGCGCATTTTTAGAGAGAAAGAGAGCGGAGGACAATGAGGATGGAAAGAGTGACGGCATATGTGACTGCGGTTCACAGGGGAAGGTATGAATTGGAGACAGAGGGGAAGATATTTTTTGGCAGGCTGAAAACGGCGGAGTTTCTTTACCATGGGGGCGAAGCGTTGTTCCCTACGGTGGGGGATATGGTGGAGGCCGACTGGCAGGAACAGGGCGATAGCGTAATACAGAAAGTTCTGCCTAGGAAGTCCGTGTTTATGAGGCTGAACAGCACACAAGGACAGCCGGATCAGGCAGTGGCGGCAAACTTTGACTATGTGTTTGTAGTAATGTCGTTAAACCGTGACTTCCATGTGACGAAGTTGGAACGTTATCTGACCGTGGCTTGGCAGAGCGGCGGGATTCCGGTAGTTATTCTAAGCAAGGCGGATTTGTGCGCAGATGCGGGGGATTTTCTGGCAAAAGCCGGGAAGGCGGCTCCGGGGACGGATATTCTCTGCCTTTCCGCGAAGACCGGAGACGGAATGGAGGCATTGGAACCGTTTCTGGGAAAAGGGAAGTCCGTTGTGCTGCTTGGGTCTTCCGGAGTCGGCAAATCTTCCCTTGTCAATGTGCTGCTTGGCAGTGATGTGATGGAAACGGGAACAATTAGGGAATATGATTCTCAGGGGCGGCATACGACAACCCATAGGCAATGCTTTTTGCTGCCGGATAGGATAATGCTTCCGGGCGGCAGGGAAATTGGCGCGGGAGCCAGAATAATAGATACGCCGGGCATGCGGATGCTGCATGTCAGTGATTTTGAGCAGGGGGCAGGGAATGCTTTTGAGGATGTGGAAACACTGGCCGCACAATGCAGATTCCGTGACTGTTCCCATGGAAAGGAGCCGGGATGTGCCGTAAAAGCGGCAATTGCGGACGGAAGGCTGCCTGTAAAGAAATGGAACAATTATCTGTCTATGAGAAAGGAGGCGGAATATGCCAAAAAGAGGGCAGAAATCATTGCAAAAAAACAGAGTCGGAGGAAAAGGGAATCATGAAATTAAAGTCTGGTATTTTTTTTGCTTTTTGCTAAAATGATATTACGGATGTAGCTGCGGGATATTTCCATGGTAGTTAATTCAGGTGAAGGAGGGCATATAAGAATGGAAAACGGAAAGAAAAGATGGGGAACATCCAGGCAGGCGGAAGAGGGATATTTGCGGCAGACTCTGGCAGTGGTAGGAGACAATGTGAAAAGCTATGGGCAGGAAGTGGCACGGATGCAGGGGAACATAGATGAAATGCTGGCGCATTATCATGACAATGATGTGGAGGTGTGGACAATTTTAAACAACACACTGACGTTGCATGAGCATATGAAGCGTGCACTGGAACGGAATGAAAAGGCATTGGACAAACCGTATTTCGGAAGGATTATTTTCCGTGACAGGACATTGGATAAGGAGGAATCCCTTTATATCGGCAAAGGAGGGATATCAAGAGACACGACCCATTGGATGGTGGTGGACTGGCGTGCTCCGGTGGCCAATGCTTATTACGAGAACAGCTTAGGGAAATGCAGCTATACGGCTCCGGGCGGCGTGGAGATGGAAATAGAACTGGAACTGAAGCGGACTTATGAGGTGGAGGGCGGAAAGCTTCTGGATTATTATGACAGTGAGGTGGTGGCCAATGATGATTTGCTGACGAAATATCTGGCAAAGAATAAGGAAGCGGTATTGGGGGAAATCGTTGCCACTATCCAAAAGGAACAGAACGAGATTATACGGAAGTCCCCATATCATAATATTATCGTGCAGGGAGTGGCAGGCTCCGGGAAAACCACGGTGGCCATGCATCGGATTTCCTATATTCTTTATAATTATACGGAGCGTTTCCGGCCGGACGATTTTTATATAGTGGGCAGCAACCGGATTTTACTGGATTATATTACAGGGGTTCTGCCGGATCTGGATGTATACGGCGTGCGGCAGATGACGATGGAGCAGCTTTTCGTGCGGCTTTTATATGAAGACTGGGAGGAAAAGAAATATCGCATTGGCCGTACCGCCGCAAACGGGGGAGCGGGGAGCGTAAAAGGCGGCACGGCTTGGTTCCGTGACCTTGAGGAATTCTGCCGGCAGACGGAATGGGAAGTGATTCCGAGGGAATCTGTTTTCTTGGATCCCAGACAGTTTGTGGAAGGCATACGGAACGGGAAAACGGGCGTATTTGATGAAACGGAAGGAAAGCCGGCAGAACCGGAAAGACTGGTGCAGCTGGCGGACAGGGTGACGGTTGAAAAATATATCAGGGAGAACCCGAAGGTATCCGTGCAGAGTAAAATCAATATGCTGAACGAGCGTTTGGTGAATAAAGTGAAGGAAGAATTTCTGGGGAAAGGAATATCGTATACGGAGGCGGAGAAGAAAGCTATCCTGAAGGCATACCGCGGGCGGTATGGGGGCAGGGTCTGGAAGAAATCTGTTTTTGGGATGTACCGGGAATTTCTGCAGGAGCAGGCGGCAAAGGGCTATGAAACAGAGTTTCCGGAAGAGGAATTTGATGTTTATGATTTGGCTGCCTTGGCTTATTTGTATAAGAGGGTAAAAGAGACGGAGGTTATCAGCGAGGCGCATCATGTAGTCATTGACGAGGCGCAGGATTTCGGGATGATGGCTTATCATGTGCTGAAGTTCTGCATCAAAGACTGCACTTATACGGTAATGGGGGATGTGTCCCAGAATATTCATTTTGGCTTCGGGCTGAATGACTGGGAGGAACTGAAGAGTCTGCTTCTGACGGATGCCATGGACAGTTTCGGAGTCCTGAAAAAAAGCTACAGAAATACGGTGGAGATATCGGAGTTTGCAACGGGGATTTTGCATCACGGGAAGTTTTCCGTATATCCTGTGGAACCGATTATACGGCATGGGAATCCGGTGCAGATGCGGCAGATGGCAGACAGGAAGGAGGCAGTGCAGTATGCGGCTAAGGTCTGCCGGGACTGGCAGGAAAGGGGACTGGGGACGATTGCGGTGATCTGCCGCAGTGATAAGGCTGCCGCCGCCGTGTCCGAGGAACTGGCGGAATATGTGGAGGTGATGGAGAGCAATTTGGAGAAAGCCGTGTTCGGGAACGGGATCATGGTGCTGCCGGTGGAATATACCAAGGGGCTGGAGTTTGACGCGGTACTGATCCTGAATCCTACGAGAGAGGATTATCCGGCGGATGACGGACATGCCAAGCTGCTTTATGTGGCGGCTACCCGTGCGCTGCATGAATTGTGCGTGCTGCATGTAGGAAACCTTACGGGGCTGATTGCGGATCCGCTGCCGGAAGGAGACGGCAGGGATACGGAAGAGGAGAAGAAGGACAAGGCAGGGACGCTGCAGGAAAAGAAACTGCAGGAAAGGAAACTGCAGGAAAGGAAACTGCAGGAAAAGAAACCGCAGGAAAAGAAACCGGATGAATCGGGGAAAGCATCGGATTCCGATGGCAGAGAGGCGGCTTCCGGGAGAATGGCAGAGAGCCGTGGGGCGGAACCGCAGCGGGCTGAGGCATTGCCGGAGGGGCATGGCATAGAAATGCAGAAGAGGAAGAAACCTGTGGCTTCGTTAAAAGGAGTGACGGGGCGGA
This sequence comes from uncultured Lachnospiraceae bacterium, assembly GCA_910586275.1. Classification (GTDB taxonomy): domain Bacteria; phylum Bacillota; class Clostridia; order Lachnospirales; family Lachnospiraceae; genus Kineothrix. The sequence continues at coordinate 3,902 of CAJUIM010000106.1, forward strand.
AGGGGACAATGTCGGTAAGGACAGTGACCCCGGAGGAGAAGAAGCCATTCATAAGCCGGCAGCCGCAAAAGCCTTCTGCCCGGCCTGCGGAATCTCTGCGGCCTGCGGGAGCAGCCAAGGACAGCATGGCTTGGCAGGAAAAAACGGAGGAAGCTGTCAGCCCGGAGAACAGAGAACCTGCATCCGGTGACGGAAGCCGGACGGTGCCGGGCAGTATCGGAAAGCGGGCAGTGGCTGCCAAGCGGAGGAATACGGACAGTCCGGGTTTCGGGGATATGCCGGTGACCGAAAAACTGCGCCCGGCCGGGCATGCAAAGATTGATTTGTCCATCCGCTGGTTTTCCAGGCAGGAGGACGGACTTTATCTTCAGAGCAGATACGGAACCTTGCGGCTGAGTCCGATAAACGATTCCATTGTCAGGGTAACTTTTGCAAAAGACAGAAAAATTGCCGGAGGCATCCATCCGCTGGTAAAGGATTATGGAACGGATCAGGCGTGGATGTACCGGGAAAACGGAAAATTCGTGGAACTTCTGACCGACAGCCTTTGCCTGCAGGCAGAAAAAACAGGCGGAGGCATCCGCTATATGTCAAGGGATAAAAAACGATTGTTTCTGGCGGAGCAGGGGAAAGAAAGCAGGCAGTCGGAAAACGGGACGGGCGGTAATGTGCAGGGATGGATTTATCTGGATTGGCAGAAGGGGGAAAAGCTGTACGGGTTCGGGGCAGGGGAAAAGGGCGGCATGAATCTGCGGGGCACCGCCCGGTATATTTCCCACGGAAGTGGAACGGAAGAACTTCCGTTTATTGTTTCGGACAATGGGTACGGGATTTTGCTGGCATCGGACGGAAATGCTTTCTGCTGTGATCTTCCGTCTTACGGTTCCTATCTTTATGCGGAATATCGGAGACAGGCAGATTTTTACTTTATTGCAGGGGACAGTCGGAAAGCTGTTTTGGACGGGTATGCATTTCTGCGTGGCTCCCTTCCGGGCTGGATGTGAAATTTCTTTGGCCCTGGGATAAGGATTCTCCGTTTGGGGTGTTTTTCGGATCGGGCAATGGTTGAATGTCAGTGACAGGCCCGTGGCGGGCAGAGGCCGGATCAGGGCTGAGACGGCACGGACTGGAACTATGTAAATAGCGTAGCAGAAAGGTCAGAAAGGTCAGAAAGAAAGCAGGAGATTGACGGAATGAAGATAGTAGTAAGTGCATGCCTTTTAGGTAAGAATTGCAAATATAACGGAAAAAATAACTATAATAAGAAAGTCGCTGCATTCCTGGAGGGACACGAAGTGACGGCAGTATGCCCGGAGGTATTGGGCGGGCTTAGTGTGCCGAGAAAACCGGCGGAAATCGTCAACGGGGCAGTTATGACAGAGGAACGAATCAGTGTGGACAGAGAGTTTCGCCAAGGGGCTGCCATTGCGCTGAAGCAAGCCATGGACAGCCGGGCGGATATGGCAATCTTGCAGTCAAGAAGCCCAAGCTGCGGGGTACATCAGGTTTATGATGGAAGTTTCAGCGGAAAGCTGGCAGACGGACAAGGCATATTTGCCCAAATGCTGCAGAATGCCGGTATCAAGGTGGTGGATGCGGAAGACATCGTATAAGGAAATGCTCCAATATTGATTTCTTGGGAGTATGTAAAAAGCTTGACATATAAATCTTACAGGTGTAATATTAAAAACAGAGATCCTATAGGAAGATGCATAAAACAAAGAGGAAAGACATTGTCTGATTTTTGTGCCGGGGCAAGGCGGAGTTTTATCATCGATAAAGCAATATTGGCCGGAGGTAAGATATGGCAAGAAGAGAGAGGAAGAGAAGAAAGCATGCGCCAGTGGCTGCATGGATAATCGGCGGCATATTGGCGGCCGCTGTCTTTGGAGCGGCTGCATGTCTGCTGATTATCGTAAGAAAGGAGAGCATGCTTCCAAAGCCCGATGAACTGCTGCTTACATATATGGGTTATATTCCGCAGCAGAAGTATGAAGAAATGTATGGGATGCTCACCGAGGAATCGGCAGGGCAGATCAGCAGGGAAGCATTCATAAAACGCAATTCTTCCATTTATGAAGGCATGGAAGTACAGAATATGACAGTGACTGTTTTGTCCTATGACAAGGAAAAACATATGGTGCAGTACCAGACTCTGTTTGATACGGCGGCAGGTTCGGTCAGCTTCGAAAACAAAGCAATTTTTCTGAAAGAAGAGGAGGGATACCGGCTGGCATGGGAGGATTCTCTGATTTATCCGGGGCTGGAGTCCCAGGATAAAATAAGGGTTTCCACGGAGCAGGCGGACCGGGGGCAGATTTTAGATCGGAACGGCCTGCTTCTTGCCGGGGAGGGCGTGGCTTCTTCGGTGGGAATTGTTCCCGGGAGATTGGAAAACCGGGAGGAGGCAATCGGGCAGATGGCGGAACTGCTCGGAATGGAGCCGGAGGGGATAGAGAAGAAATTATCGGCCAAATGGGTAAAGGATGACTATTTTGTCCCTATTAAGACAGTGCGTAAGGTGGAAGAAATCGAACTGATGGCATTGGAGCCGGAGGAAAAGGTTCTGGAAGAGTATGAAAGGCAGCAGCGATTGCTGGAAATTCCGGGAGTCATGATTTCCGATACGGAGGTAAGGACATATCCCTTGCGGGATGCGGCAGCGCATTTGGTGGGGTATGTGCAGAACGTCACCGCCGAGGACTTGGAGAAGCATGCAGGGGAAGGGTATACGGCAAACAGCGTAATCGGGAGAAGCGGGGCGGAGAGCCTGTTTGAGAAAGAACTGAAAGGGCACAATGGCTGCCGGATTTATATGGTGGATGCCGACGGCAAAGAGAAGGAAGAACTGGCCTGCCGGGCAGTGGAGCATGGAAAGGATATAAGGCTGACCATTGATGCTGAACTTCAGCGGGTGCTGTATGGGCAGTTTAAAGAGGATAAGGGATGTTCCGTGGCCATGGATCCTTTTACCGGGGAAGTGCTGGCATTGGTGAGCACGCCTTCCTATGACAGCAACGATTTTATTTTGGGATTGTCAGGCGGACAGTGGACCGCATGGAACGAGGACGAAAGCCGCCCGCTCTATAACCGATTCCGTCAGGCATGGTGCCCGGGGTCTTCGTTCAAGCCCGTTACTGCGGCCGTAGGTTTGGAGACAGGAACGCTGAACCCGCAGGAAGATTATGGGAATGTGGGATTAAGCTGGCAGAAAGATACATCATGGGGCTCATATTATGTGACTACACTGCATGCTTATGAACCGGTTATTTTGGAGAATGCACTGATTTATTCGGATAATATTTATTTTGCGAAAGCCGCTTTGGGAATCGGGGCGGAAGGAATGAAAAATTTCCTGCTGCGGTTAGGGTTTCAGGAAGAAATGCCTTTTGAGATAAGCATGACAGCATCCCGGTTCTCCAATACGGAAAACTTTGAGACTGAGATACAGCTGGCGGACAGCGGATACGGACAGGGACAGATGCTGGTCAATCCTCTGCATTTGGCATGCATCTATACGGCTTTCTGCAATGAGGGAAATATGGTGAAGCCTTATCTGACCTATCGGCAGGATGCGGTGCCGGAGTATTGGATGGAGAAGGCTTTTTCCGCAGATACGGCAGGCATCATCCTAGAGGGAATGAAAAAGGCAGTGAACGATCCTGCCGCAACGGGATACGGAGCGCACCGGGAGGATGTCCTTCTGGCAGGCAAAACAGGGACGGCGGAAATAAAAACTTCAAAGGACGATGACAGTGGGACGGAACTGGGATGGTTTGCCGTTTTTACGGCCGAACATACGGCACAGCGTCCGATTCTGCTGGTCAGCATGACAGAAGACGTGAAAGGGCGGGGCGGAAGCGGATATGTGGTAGGAAAAGCGGAACAGGTGCTGGAAAGCTGGTTCGGAAGGGGGGAATAGAATAATCCGGAGGCAGAAAGTCCCCTTTGGAAAGGGCATGGAGTCTTGCGGCCGGGAAAAAGGTTCAGGCGGGGAAATGATTTCCCTGCCTGAACGGAATCCGATTATTTACATAACTCAAATCTCTGTACCATTTTATTTAAGGCATCTGCCTGTGAAGCCAGTTCTTCCGAGGTTGCGGAAGTTTCTTGGGAGGCGGCGGAATTGTCCTGTATTCCATGGGCTATTTCCTCAATCCCTATGCGGATCTGCTTCATGCTTTCCGCCTGAACCACAGCATTTTCGGCCGTTCCCTGAATCATGTCATTGACTTTTCCTACTACGGCTACCGACTCTTTCAGAGAATCCATGGCACCTACGGCAATGGTATTTCCTTTGTTGATTTCTTCCATTGAGATCTCTATCAGTTCTTTCGTGGTACTTGCCGCTTTGGAACTTTCCAATGCCAGCTTGCCGATTTCATCGGCTACTACGGCAAAGCCTCTCCCCGCATCCCCGGCACGGGCTGCTTCTATGGATGCATTCAGGGACAAAAGGTTGGTCTGTGAAGCGATTTCTTCTATGGTCTGGATAATTCCCACTACTTTCTGCGAAGTCTCTTGAATCTTATTCATGGCGTTCATCATCTGTTTCATTTTTTCCTGATTCTCTTCAATCATGGCAGTGGCTTGGGCGGTGGCCTTTGCGGATGTTTCCGTTTCACGGAGACTGTTTTCTACCTGATCCGTAACCGTATTCGCAGTGGCGGCAAGCTGTTCTACGGCTGCGGCCTGTGTTTCGGCTCCTTCTGCCAGAATCTGGGAGGCAGAGGCCAGCTCGGAGGCTCCTGCGGATACCCGTTCGGAACTTTCGTTGATTCCCAGCATGACTTGGTTCATGGAAGCGGAGATATTGAGCAGGGCGGTTTTAATTTTCCGGAATTCGCCCGCATAATCATGCTGTAGGTCAATGCTCAGTTTCCCGTCGGCAATCCGCGACAGAACTTCCGCTGTCTCATCTATGTATGCAATATATTCTTTCAGCCGGCTGACTGTCTTCTGGAAAGAGTTTCCAAGATCCCCGATTTCATCTTCGGTTGTAATCACAAGCTGTACGTCCAGATTGCCGTCGGCAAGCTGCTGTGCGGTATGGTTCAGTTCCAGAATCGGTTTGGTCAGGTTTCTGGCACTTTTTTTGATCCGGATTGCGATTAAAAGGATGCCCACAGCAAAAATCAGCATCAGTGCAATGACCATGAGGACTAACGTTGCATAATATTCCCCAAAGGGCAGGCAGCTGAGCACTAGATAGCCGGTATCTCCGGCTGTCTTCAGTGAGCCGTATTTTGTCTGGCCGTCCACTTGATATGCCAAGAACCGGTTGGTGCCGGATAATACGGCATTCATGGCATTTTCGGATATATTTACGTCTTTTATGTTTTTCTGGATGATATCGCTTTCCGGATGATAGAGGAATGTGCCGTTTTCGGACAACAGCAGAATGTAGCCGCTGCGGCCGATTTTATATTCACGCATAATATCCGTCATATGATCCAAGGAGATATCCATTCCTACTGCGCCGAGGACGGTTCCTGCTTCGTCGAAAACCGGGCATGCGGCGCTTAAAATCATCTTTCCTGTGGAAGAATCAAGATACGGCTCCGTCAGGATGGTTTCTCCCGTCTCAATGCAGCCATACCACCCACGGCCTGTAATGTCCCAGCTTCCGTCGCTGATGTAGCCGTCGGATTGCACCAATGCGCTTGTGTCCAAGTCGGACATCCAGGCCGACAGGACATTCTCGGTATCCGTATTGGCAATGCCGATCAGGTTTTCCATGGCTGTGTCAGCCTTTTCGGCATCCATCATATAATCTCCGGGTTTTGTTTCTGCCAAGACTTGTCTGATTTCCGGATTCACGGCCAACTGCTCTACGCTTTTGGTATATTGCTCCAGAAATCCGGTCAGCTGATTGGCTGCCGCATTGGATTCCTGCGTCAATTCGGCCTTTTTGGATGAAAAGAAAAGCCATCCTACCATACAGACGGAAACAATCTCTATAAGCAGAAGCACCAAAATCACGCTCCCGCCGATTTGCCTCAGAATTTTAGTCTCTATGCCCTTTTTTGAAATTTTTGTCCTCTTTTGCTGTTCCATTTTAATCCTCCCTGTGCAGTTTGTCCCCTTCTATCTATTTCTTCTATCTATTGTATCTCTGTTTTTATATAAATTCAATAAAAATTTATCCTTTTTTTAGAATTGCGATTGTGCAAAATGTTATTGACGATAGAATTTCTTTATGAATGTAAATATGATATACTAAAACATGTCTGAAAATTCAATCCCGGCATCTGTACTACGGCCTGTGGTTTCACCACTTTGCATGATATTTTGCGGGTCTTGACGGAAAGGGAGAAACTGGGGGGCCGTTCTGGCTGCATTTTGGGGAAGACTTGCGCAAAACGGGACATATGGGTGACGGGAAGGATTTTATTGCATGTTCCGGGCATGCATAGATTTGTTATCAGAAGGGAGATGGCTGAAACATGAAGTCAACGGATTTCTCAAAGGGAAAGGTCTGGCAGAATATTGTGGCACAGTCCATTCCGCTGATACTGGCGCAGCTGGTACAGCTTTTATACAATGTGGTAGACCGTATTTACATTGGTCATCTGCCGGGGGCAGACAGCATGGCACTGACAGGCATTGGCCTGGTGTTTCCGCTGACTACATTGATTGCAGCGTTTACGTTCCTCTTCGGCACGGGAGGGACGCCGCTCTTTTCCATTGCCAGAGGCGCAGGGGAGGAGAGGCGGGCGGAGAAAATATTGGGGAATACTTTTTCCCTCTTGCTGGGTACATCGGCTCTGCTGTTTCTATTCTGCTATTTATTCCGCAGGCCGGTTCTTTATCTGTTCGGAGCCAGTGACGAATCCTATTTATATGCGGATGCGTATCTGAGGATATATTTGCTGGGCACTCCGTTTGCCATGCTGGCCACGGGACTGAACGGTTTTATCAATGCGCAGGGATTTCCTCGTATCGGCATGCTGACTACGCTGCTTGGGGCTGTGCTGAATCTGGTGCTGGATCCGATATTTATTTTCGGGCTGCATATGGGCGTGGGCGGTGCCGCGCTGGCCACAGTGCTCAGTCAGGCGGTTTCCTGTATATGGGTGGTGAAATTTCTCACAGGGAAGAAAGCCTTGCTGCGTATGAAAAAGGCAAATATGCGGATAGACAGAAAACTGACCGGTGAGATTATGGCTCTGGGGATGTCGGGATTCATTATGCAGGGCACAAACTGTCTGGTGCAGGTGGTGTGCAATGCTACGCTGAAAGTATACGGAGGCGACTTATATGTAGGTGTGATGACGGTAATTAATTCCGCCAGAGAAATTCTGTCTTTGCCTGTCAGTGGCATTACAAACGGGGCGCAGCCTGTGCTGGGATATAATTACGGCGCGGGGGAATATGGCAAAGTCCGGCAGGCTATCCGCTTTACCGCCGGACTTGGCATTGTTTACACGCTGTTTGCATGGCTGCTGGTGATACTGAGCCCTCATCTGCTGCTGTCTGTATTTACGGAAGACATTGCTATGATAGAGGCGGGGACTGATGCGCTGCGGCTGTACTTTTTCGGCTTTTTCTTTATGGCTTTTCAGTTTACGGGGCAGTCGGCCTTCACCGCGTTAGGCTATTCCCGGCATGCAATCTTTTTCTCCCTGCTGCGTAAGGCAGTGATTGTTGCCCCCCTGACCGTGCTGCTGCCAAGGCTGGGGCTTGGCGTGGACGGTGTGTTTCTGGCGGAACCTATCTCCAATGCAATAGGGGGGCTGGCGTGCTTTGTGACGATGTATTTTGCGCTTTACCGAAAACTAAAGGATGGGGGCAAAGCGAAGGTTAAAAGCTAAGCGTCAGCAGCTTAATGCTGCCGTGATCTGTTCCGGCAGGAACGGTTTTGTGACATATGCGTCGGCGCCATGCTTTTCCGCCGTATGACGGGTTTCCTCGGAATGGTCGGCTGTAATGATAATGACCTTTACTCCCGGATAGTCTTCTTTTATCCGCTTTAAAGAGTCCAAGCCGTTTTCTTCGGGAAGGTGAATGTCTAAAAACACGGCATGCGGGACAGAGGTACGCATTTTGTCAAATAATTGGGAACTGTTTTCGGCTATGCCGGTACATAGATTGCCCTCTTTCTCCAGAATATCCCTGATTGCCCTGCCGATCAGGGGAGCATCGTCGCATACCATAAACTCGGCCTTGCCGGCTCTGCCAAGCAAATGATCCGTTGTTACCGAGAAGAAGTCTGCCAATGAACAGAGCATAAAAATGTCCGGTATGGAGATGCCGTTCTCCCATTTGGAGACGGCACCGACCGTAACTCCCATTTCCGCGGCCAGAATTTCCTGCGTAATATTTTTTTCTTTGCGTAAAGTCTGAATCTGTTTTCCTATATTCATATGATTTTCCTTTCTTTCTGTTTGTCGGTAAATGTTTTCGCTGCTTTCTGTATCGATACGTTTTCGGGAACCAATGATGTTCCCGGCACGGATTCTTGCTGCCTGTAAGCACAGCATACTGCCTGCAAAAATTCAGTGCTTCCTCCGGAGGATAACGGTGAACGGGAAATCTGTCCGCCGTTCACTATAGATTATAGAGCGGTATCCGACGGAAGGCAATGGATGGTTCGGAAAGCAAATTTTACTGTCAGGAAAAGGAAGTTCATGGTGTTATGGGAAAAAGGGCATAACAAAAAAGTATCAATCCGAATCGGCCTGAAAAAGTGCCTTATCCGGACTGATACTTTTTTATATTGCCAAAGGAAACAGTGCAATATTTTTAATTGCCTAAAGAGACATGAAAGTTCTGCTGGAATGCAAGACTTTCTTCCGATGAATGAAAAGCGTTGGCAAAGATATTATTGTTTTTTTGATTGGATTGATTGATCTGCATCCCATTCTGTGTTCCTGCCGCACTTGTTTTTTCCGTCGGATTTATGGTATTATTTGCTTCGCTTAAAGCGGAGAACTGGAATGCCATAGCCCTTTGCTCTTTTTTCTCCATTGTTTCAAGTTCTGCGGGTTTTCTGGTTTCCGTATCCGAGCCATATTTTTCATTCTGGCCTATTTCGCCTTTCAGAATGGCAATGCCGTTTCTGATTCTGGTTATGACGGTTCCTTGCCGCTGAGCCTGCTGCACGGAAATATCTGCTGATACAACGGAATGCATCTCTTTGCCGAACGGTTCGGCATCCGTATTACGGTTTGTGCCTGCCGCCTCTTTTTCAGCCGCAGTTTCTTCTTTCTCTTCCGCCTGTTTTTTCTCTGTGCCAATGCCCGGTTTTCCCTGCGGATTAAGCTCATCTTTTAACAGAACGGTGCCGTCATTGTTTTTGGATATGACAGATCCCTGCCTGTCTGACGGTAAGCTGTCTGCCGGCAGGTTTTTTTCTTTTTCTGCATCCGGCGATAGGCTGCCGGCCTGCACTTTATCTTCTGTATTTTCTTCTTTTGCCGGTTTACTGTCTTCCTGCAGTTCCGCAATCCTGATTTCCCTTTGCTGTGACTTGCGCAGTTCTTCCTGACGTTGTTTCAGTTCTGTGTTAAGGCCGGAAATTTCTTTCTGAAGCTTTTTCTTTTCCGTTATCTTTTCGTTGGCAGAAAGTCCTTCCTCGGAAGATAGAGCCTGCATCTGCTGCTGTACGCCCGTGATTTCATTTTGAATGTTTTTGATCTTCGGTTTTGCCGAACTTGCCGTGGCCGTCTGCATGCCTGTATTGCTGTTTATTGATGTAACGCCGCCGATTCCCATAGTGTCACTCCTTTCCTGCCAGAGGACGCACCGAAAATGCATCTTTTGACATATATTTTCTTGCAATGTTATATTTACCTATATTTTACTATTTTTTACAGGTAAAATGCAAGTGTAATTTCTGATTTAAAAGGAAATCGTAACAGTTCAGTCTGAATGTTGTGTTGAGAGGCGGACGCACGGGAGGGATTTTTTTGCGGAACGGCG
>CAJUIM010000107.1 GCA_910586275.1 uncultured Lachnospiraceae bacterium
GCACGGGCGTCCGCCTCCCAACATTACATTCAGGCTGAACTGTTACGGAAATCAATTCTATGCCTGCCCAGAAGCCCAAATCCTGCTGTCTACGGAGGGTATCATCCCTTCCGCATCGAATCGGATATCCCTCTGCCAAAATTCACCCCTCAATAACCAGCGGTTTCGGTACCACTCCGTATATACCCGGTTCAGCGTTACCGACATAATGGCCAATATATTGGCATAGACCGCATTTTCCGGCCATGTGGCATATATTTCCGAAGAAGCCACATTTTTAATATAATCCTTATACCTGACATAATAATTCGGCGCCGAAGGGTCGTTTGGCACGCCGTCATGCACTACCAGAAACTCCGGTATCACCACTCTGCTAAGTACGATTTCCCCTGTTTCATCTATGGGCTTGATTTCGTCTTCCGGTATTTTCGGCGGGTATTCCCCATACAGCGTATGGTCTGGGATGACAATAGTTTCCTCTTCCTGTTCTTCCATCTCCGTGGGAGTCATTTCCACGGACTGCAGCGCAAGCGTATCCGCCAATATCTCGGTTCCCGAAATGGTAACCGGCTCATAGCCCGGTGCATTGACTTCTATATTGTACTCCGAATACGGCTGCTCGCTTCCCGGCTCCAAGCTATACTCCAGCGGCGGCGCAGGAAGCCCTATCTCCTCAGTTTGTCCCGATATGTCGGTATCCAATGTTTCTATAATGGAATCCGGCATCCCTTTGTAGGAAATTTTCACTGTGGCATCGCGGATCGGAATCAAACCCAAAGTGGATGTGACACTGACTTTCAGATTCCCCGCATAAGGGCTGTCAGCTCTCTGCGCGGCATGAATAATATTGAAGGGCATAAAAAAACCTCTGCATATTTATTTACCACATTATATGCAGAGGTTTTCCGGTTGTGCGCTGAAGCGTCTCCATCCGGCTTCCTTATTTCGCCTATTTTGTAAGCAGCATCATAATATCATTGCTTCTGGCAATAAATTTCGTCATTGCTTCCGATGGCAGCGGCGCATTCTGAATCAGTGCCAAATCATACAGCTGCTCACAGATCATGGACACATTTTCACTTTCTTTATTCTCCAATACATACTGTACCAGCGGATGTTCCGCATTGAGCACAAGGGTTTCCCCTTCTTTGCCGAACATACCCATATCCGCGCCGTTCATGGAATACATGCGCATCATATCCTGCATACGCCTGCTTTCCTCGGAAATGGTAATCATGGAAGAAATCTTCTTATCTTTCAGCTTTTCTACCTTTACGTTAAGGCTTTCTTTATTCAGTGCCTTCTTTATCATTTCGGCAATTTCCCCGGCCTTTTCTTCCAGTTCCTTTGCCGCCTCCTCGGAAATCTCCTCTTTCATGGAGTCGGTCAGGTCGGCGTCAATACGCATAAACCGAATTCCTTCGTTCTTCGCTTCCAGCTGGGAAATAAAAGGCTGGTCAATGTTGTGAGTCAGAATGACCGCTTCCATCTGAGCCTCTTTGAACATATTGATATACTGGCTCTGCTGCTGCTCATCCGTCACATAATAAATAATCTTCTCTTTCTTCTCATCCTCTTCGGCGGTTTCCTCATCTACGATTTCGGCATCCACTTTATTGCCGTCCTCATCCACTGCATCCGCCTTGCTTTCTTCTGCATTCTCTGTTCCGGCAGCGCTTCCTTCCGCCGTCTGAGCACCGCTGCTTTCGCCGCCGTCGGCATTTTCCTGCCCGTCTGCCTTATGGATTTCCAGACATTCCGGCAAAGTCAGATACTTCCCTTCCAGATTCTTAAAGAGAATATAATCTGTCATCTTATCACAGAACTTATCGTCCTTCAGACAGCCGAACTTGATAAACGGACTGATATCATCCCAATATTTATCGTACTCTTCCTTCTCCGTCTTGCACATGCCGGACAGCTTATCCGCCACTTTCTTGGAAATATAATCGGAAATCTTCTTCACGAACCCGTCATTCTGCAATGCGCTCCTCGATACATTCAGCGGCAGATCCGGGCAGTCAATGACCCCTTTCAGCAAAAGCAGGAATTCGGGAATGACTTCCTTAATGTTGTCCGCAATGAATACCTGATTGTTATACAGCTTTATCGTGCCTTCCATGGATTCATATTCCATATTGATTTTCGGGAAATATAAAATGCCCTTCAGATTAAAAGGATAATCCATATTCAGGTGAATCCAGAACAACGGTTCTTTGTAATCCTGGAATACTTTACGGTAGAATTCCAGATACTCTTCCTTCGTACAGTCATTCGGATGCTTTGTCCAAAGAGGAACCGTCTCATTAAGAAGTTCCGGCCTCCTTATGATTTTCAGTTTCTGCTCGTCTTCCTCTTTCTCCTTTGCAATCTCCTCCACCACCGTATCGGTATCCAGCTTTTCTTCTGCCTTTATAATCTGGGTTTCCTTTGTATTCTCCTTCTCCAGATAAATCTCGGTAGGCATGAAGGAACAATATTTCTTAATGACTTCCCTTGCCTTGTACTCATTGCAGAACTCCAGACAATCTTCATTGATATGGAGCGTAATCTCCGTCCCTACTTCCGTCCGGGTACCTTCTTCCATGTCGAACTCGGTGCCGCCGTCGCATACCCAATGCACCGGCACCGCATTTTCTTTATAAGACAGAGAATCAATATGCACCTGATCCGCTACCATAAATGCGGAATAGAAACCTAATCCGAAATGACCGATAATCTGATCTTCATTCGTCTTGTCCTTATATTTTTCAAAGAAATCCGTTGCGCCTGAAAAAGCAATCTGATTGATATACTCTTCCACTTCCTCCGCCGTCATGCCGATTCCATTGTCAATGAACTTCAATGTCTTCTCTTCCGGATTCACAAGAACACGGATTTTTGCCTTATAGTCATCAGGCAGGGTGCATTCCCCCATCATCTCCAATTTCTTCCGTTTCGTAATTGCGTCACATCCGTTGGAAATAAGTTCCCTCATGAAAATATCATGATCCGAATAAAGCCATTTCTTAATAATCGGAAAAATATTATCGCTGTTAATCGATAAATTCCCATGCTTTGCTGCCATATAAGCCACTTCCTTTTCTTCTTACTTTTTTCTTCTTGCTTCTTCTTGTTTTTTCTTCTTTGCCTTTGTTTCCTGTTTCTTCTTTTACTTCGCTTCCTTTTCTTCTTTTACTTTGTTTCCTTTTCTTCTTTTACTTCGCTTCTTAACAGAAGAAATATCCGTTCCTGCCGGGTTATCCCCGGCGCATAATCAAAGTTTAATTCCTCTTTGCAAAAAAGTCAAGAGAAAATTAGCACTCATTCGCAATGAGTGCTAATAATAGAGATTTTTCCTAGTATTTATGCGGTTTTGCGGATTTCTAAAATTTTCGTAAACTCTTTATGCGCCGCCCTGCCCGCAAGTCTTTTCCGGTAACACCGTACACGGTCTGCCACGCCGGCTCTATTCTTCCGCCGCAAAATACTTCCCGTAAATGTCAAAAAAGTCAGAAGTCGTCACTTTCCCGTCATGGATAAACGCCACCTGTCCCCACACTTCCTCGTTCAGATTCCTGGTCAGCGATTTCACAAAAGTATCATATTCCTGCCCAAACACCTCTTTTTTCCGTTCTTCCACAATCTTTACCTTATTAGCGTCCGTCTCCGCCCGGTCAAAGGTACTGATGCACTTAATGATGTGATACCCGAACTTTGTCTCCACAATATCGCTGATTTCCCCTTTCCCCAGATTAAAGGCTGCCTCTTCGAAAGCCGGCTCCATATCCCCCTTGCCGAAAGAGTAAGTGGCTTTGCTGTCTTCGCTGTACCGTTCCACCAGTTGTTCAAAATCCGCCCCTTCTTCCTCATCCCTGGCCAGTTCCAGCACTTCCTTTGCCAGCTGATATGCTTCCTCCTTGGCCGCTTCCGTATACGCAATCTTTTCTCCGGATCCGTCCAAGGCATAAGTCCGGATCAGCACATGCTGCACCGTAATGGTACGCGCCTCGTCGTCGCTGATTTCCGGGTTAATGTCGCGGATAATGAAATGATACACTTTATTGGCAAGCCCGTATTCCGCATACAGTCTCTCAATCAGTTCCTCCGACACCCCCATCAGTTCCCGTTCCGTATCGTTCAGGGAGCCATAGTATTCTTTTGCCGCCGCCGCCGCGTATCCCTTCTCCTGCGCAGTCAGTTCCACCCCATGCTCTGCCGCCAGCAGATTCATGGATTTAATCTGGGCAATCCGGGCCAAAGCAGTGTCTTTGATATTCTGTTCCAGCGTAATCCCTTCCACATTTGCCTGCCATATCTCCGGCCCGTACACTCTCTCATACTGATTCTGGGTATTGGTCAGATAGACCATGATTTCCGGCAGCGTGCAGGAAATGCTTTCGATGCGGAAGATCTCATCTTTGGCAAATCCGGTAGTAAGCACCACTTTTGTATTGGCATCTTCCTTTTCGCTGCCGCAGCCCGCCATAAGCACCGCCAGCAAAACCATGGCAGCCCATGTCCGCCCCCGTTTTCCCAATGCCCTCTTGCATTCCCTTAATTTCCGATTTCCTGTCACGCCCTATCCTTCCATTCCCTTTAAAATACTCCTTGCCACACTGATTCCGTTTGCCGAAGCCTGCTGCAGCCCTCTGGTCACGCCCGCTCCGTCCCCGATGGCACGCAGCCCTTTGATGCTCGTCTCAAAATCCCGGTTCACTATGACCCGGTTAGAGTAAAATTTCACTTCTACGCCGTACAGCAGCGTCTCGTCCGAAGCAATGCCCGGCGTCACTTTATCCAACGCTTCCAGCATTTCCTGAATGTCCACCATAATCCTATGAGGAAATACCAAAGACAAATCCCCCGGTACCGCATCCTTCAGCGTAGGAATCAGATTGTTCCGGCAAAGCCGTTCCTCCGTCGTCCTTCTGCCCCTCTTGAAATCCCCAAAGGTCTGCACCATGATCTTCCCTCCGCAAAGCATATTGGACAGCTGGGCAATCTGTTTTCCGTACTCGATAGGCGTTTTAAACGGCTTTGTAAAATTCTTTGATACAAGAATGGCAAAATTCGTATTATTGGTCTTATAGTCCTGTGCCTTATAAGCATGTCCGTTCACTACCGCAAGGCCGCCCTCATAATACTCAGTGGCCACCTCGCCGGAAGGATTGGTACAGAACGTCCGCACTTTATCGTCAAAAGTAGGTGTATACAGCACCAGCTTCGCCTCATACAGATTCTCGTTCAGATACTGCATGACTTCGTCCCGCACTTCCACGCGCACGCCGATATCCACCGTGCCTGCCTTTGTCTCGATACCGATTTCCTCGCACTTGTCCTTAAACCAGTCCGCACCTTCCCGGCCTACCGCAGAAACAATCTCTTCCGCATAATAAGTCTCCCCTTTGTCGGTAACGACACCTGCCGCCCTGCCGTCTTCCACGAGAATATGTTCTACCATAGTATTGAAAAGCAGCGTCACTCCTTCCTCTTCCAAATGCTTCTGCAGCTTGGCATATATCTTATATCCTTCCTCCGTCCCCAAATGACGGATGGGGCATTCGATCAGTTTCAGGTTCGCATTGATTGCCGCTTTCCTTATTTCCCGTATTTCCTTCTCCTTATCTGCCCCGTAAACATTCTGATCCGCGCCGAATTTCAGATAAATGGCATCGGATTCACCGATTAATTCCATCGTCTCCTCATATCCCAAAATCGCCGGCAGATTGCCGCCCACATCCGGAGACAGCGACAGCTTCCCGTCGGAAAAAGCCCCTGCCCCTGCAAACCCCGTGGTAATGGAGCAAGGCTTACAGCCCACGCATTGCTTCGTCACCCTTTTCGGGCAGTTCCTTTTCTCAATGGATCTTCCTTTCTCTACTACCAACACCTTCAGTTCCTTCTTCCGGGCCTTCAGTTCATAAGCACAGAAAATGCCTCCCGGCCCTGCCCCTATAATAATCACGTCAAACTTATTTTCCATCCCAATTTCTTCCTTTCTTTGCATACAATATCTAAACAGCGAAAACGATCCCTCATTAACTATACCACAATCCGCACATTGCTGCCTAAATTAGTTTTCGTCACAACAATCTGTTTTTCAATTTTTTCCGACAGTTCCGGCACATGGGAGATAATGCCGATGAGCCTGTCCTTTTCCACCAAGGACATCAGCGTCTGACAGGCCTGCTCCAGCGATTCCCCGTCCAGTGCGCCGAATCCTTCGTCTATAAAAAGCGTATCCACACGGATCCCCCCACTGTAACTCTGCACCACATCGCTCATGCCAAGAGCCAGAGCCAGCGATGCCTTGAAAGATTCCCCGCCGGACAGAGTTTTCACCGAGCGGTACTTCCCGGTATAATAATCTAACACACGGATTTCCAGATTATCCTTTGTCCGCCCATCGCTGATTTCCTCCAAGCGGGACAGTTCGTAACGTCCCCCTGTCATTTTTGCCAGCCGGATATTGGCAGCCCTTAAGATTTCCTCAAAATATCCCGCCAGCACATACTGCTCAAACACCAGCCGTTTCCCGTTATTCCCGCTGGCCATATTGTCCAAATCCTTCACGATGCCGTATTCCTGCAGCAGTTCCCCATGCTTTTTTTCTCTCTCTTTCAGTGATTTTTCGATCTTCTTTGCCTGCCGCAGACTATGGCTGCACTCGTTCAGCAATTTCAGTGCCTGCTGCTTTTCCTGCTTCTTTGTTTCCAGTTCCTTCTTCTGGGCGGAAGTGTCCTCCGCCTTCTTCCCCTTTGTCTCTTCCTTCAGATGCCCCAATAAGCTTTCCAGTTCCTGCTGTTTCTTATGAAACTCCCGGATTTTCATTTCCAGTTCTTCCATTTCCTTTGGCCGGCGCAATGCTTTCTTATATTTTTCTATGCTGCCGAAACCGGCTTCCTTATATTGACAGGAAAAAGCGGCTTCCAATTCTTCCTTTTTCATCTTCTGTGCCGCAAATGCCGCTTCCTCTTCCTCCAGCCCTTTGGCCTTTTCCTTCTGCCTTGCCTGCAGCCTTTGATATTCCGACACCAGTTCCTCGAACACTTCTTCCTTCATGTCTTCCGTCACGGAACGGATGGTTGGGGACAGCTTTTTCTTCTTCCTGCCGTAATCCTTTTCCTTCCCCTCCCACGCCTTCTTCTGCTCTTCGCATGCCGCCGCCTGTGCCCGGCAGGCCGCCGCTGCCCCATGGATTTCCATCAGCCTCTTCTGTTCTTTTTCATAAGCCTTCTTCAGCTTCCGCAGGCTTTCTTCATCCGGCACGCCGCTGTCCGTCTCGGCCACATGGGGATGTTCCCTGGAACCGCATACCGGACAGGGTTCCCCTTCCCTGACCTGCTTGGCGGCAATGCCCACTACGGCACGTTTATAGGCCAAATCCGCCGATTCGTATGCCCTTTTCCTCTCACCGGCAGTTTCCTCCTGCCCCAAATAACTTACCTGCAAAGTTTCCAGTTCTTCCTGCTTCACGGCCAGTGCCCGCCGTGCCTCTTCCAGCCCCTTCCTGCTTTCTTCATAACCGGCAGTTATCCGGTATCCTTCCCTGACCGCCTCCCTTCTTTCATAATAAGGACGCAGTTCCTTCTCCTTTCCCGAAATCACGCCCAGTTCTTCCTTTCCCTTCCGCACCCTGTCTTTCCGATCCTCCAAAAGGGATGCCGCATGCTCCATATGCAGATAAGGTTCTTTCAGCGCTTCGGCCTGCCTGGCATTCTTCAATTCCTTCTCGGCCTCCCTGATTTCGCTCTTTTTCTCTTTCAATCCGTCTTTCTCTTTCTTAAGCGCTTCCATCCTCGCCAGCTTGACATTGACCTTCTCCGCCTCTGCAATATGCTCCGACAGACGGAGAATTTCCCTGTCCAAATCCCCATGCCTTTTTTCTGCCTCCGCCAGCCTGACCTTATATTCCCCCTCCTTAAGTTCCAGCCAGGAAAGAACCTCCCTGAAATTCCACGCCTCTTCTTCCGGCCACGGTTCCTGTCCCTCCATCCGCAGCATATGCACATCCTCTTCCATCCGGTGCCGGTACTCCATCACCTGCCGGTACAATTCCCCGGAACGGCTCCGCAGGATGGCCGCAAAGCGGTCATAGACCGACGTGGAAAAAATTTCCCTGAAAATCTTTGTTTTTTCCGATGGGGACGCAGTCAGCAGCCTTGCAAACTCCCCTTGGGCTATCATGGAAATCTGCTTGAACTGTCTGTAATCCAATACGAGAATTTCCTGCATTTTACGGTTTACCTCACTGACGCCTTCCACTACGCAGCCGTCCGGCAGATAGAGCCTGGCTCTTTCTTTCTCCTTCGTAAAACCGCTTTTCCCTCCTTTTTTCTTTTTCGGGCGCATATATTCCGGATTCCGCTCAATACGGTACTTCCGGCCCCCGTGCTGCATGGACAGTTCCACAAACGTGGCCATCTCCTCTTCCGCAAAATCGCTGCGTACGCTGTTCTTCTCCCGCACCTCACCGCTCATATTCCCGTACAATGCATAAGTGACCGCATCGAACAGCGTCGTCTTCCCTGCCCCGGTGGGGCCGGTAATCAGGAGCAGTCCCCGATCCTGCAGCCCGGCAAAATCTATCTCTATCCGCCCTTTGTATGGCCCCCATCCGGACAGCACCAGTTTCTCAGGCTTCATACCCTTCCTCCTCCGCTTCCTTTGCTGCTTCCTCAATCAGTTCCGTCCGCCGCCTGTCCGGCTCCTCGCCCCGGATCATTGTATAGAAATCATGGAAAAGTTCCGGAATGCTCTTCTTCCTTTCCTCTTGCCCGGCCAGAGCCTTCTCCCCTTCCCTTTTCCTGTTCTTCGCCAATATAATCTGCATAATATTGGGATAAACCGTCCGCAGTGCGCCGATTGGGTCAATCAGTTCCTCCTCGTCCGTCAGTTCCGCCTGTATATAGTCCAGGCAGTCTGCCGCCGCTACGATCTCCGGCCTCATCAACTCGGCCATTTTCCCCCGTATCCTGCGCAGCCCGTGCAGCGGCTGCAAGGGAATCCTTTCTGCCGATACATTCCCCTTCTCTTTTATCTCTACAAAATTCACAAATTTTGTCTGTCCCGCTTCGGAAAAAGAATACGCCAAAGAAGCGCCCGCATAGTACACCTGATGCTCCCCTATTCTCTGAGACTTGTGAATATGCCCCAGCGCCACATAGTCAAAGCCCCGGAAAAGCGAAGCCTCCACATTATCCAGGCCTCCTACATGGATCGTAGACTCCCCGTCGGACACTTCCGGTTCTTTTCCCTGATCCGTAACAAAATAGTGGGTGACCAGCACTCTTCTCCCCGCCTCCGTCACTGTCTCCCCATCCCAATAAGCGGCCAGCATTTTCTCCACAGCCTCCGCGCTTGTCCTCGCCCCTGCCTGTGCCGGCTTCACAAAAGGCAGCAGCACAAAAGAAACTTCCCCATACGCATCTTCCAGACAGACCTGCTTTAAGTTTCCCCTGTACAGGCCCGCAATGGATATTCCTTGCTTTCCCAGAATCTCTTCTGCAAAGCTGAGTCTTTCCGGAGAATCATGGTTCCCGCTGACCATTATCACCTTCAGTCCTGCATCCGCCGTTTCCTGCAGAAATTCTCCCAATACCGTTACCGCTTCGGCAGAAGGGATGGCACGGTCGTAAATATCCCCTGCCAAGACAAGAGCATCCGCTTTTTTGCTCCGGGCAATCTCCAAAATCTGACGCAATATATGACGCTGATCTTCCAACAGGGAAAATTCATTCATCACTTTACCGATATGCAAATCCGCAGTATGTACAAATCTCATTACAGATCCTCCGCGTCGCCGCCGTCCATGCACTTCCCTTCTTTCGTGAACCATACATCTCCGTTGGTCAGCACATAATCCTCCCCGGCACGCAATGCATTCAGGAAATCCTCCATGGACTCCATCCGGCGGCGGAATGCCATTCCGCCCCCAAGCAGCGAGGTACTATGGATATCCGAGCCTGCCGTCATAAAAAGCCCATGTTCCTTTGCATAAGCTATCGCCCGCCTGTCATAAGCCGGATTGTTATGGGCAGTGCTTCTGCTGCCGGAATGCGTGGCATTTATCCCTTCCACGCCGTCCACATATTCCGGATACAGCCTTATTTCCGGAATATAAGCTTCCTCCCGGAACGGATGGGCATGGACTACCATTCCGCCCCCTTCCCGCACAATCCTGTACTGCTCCTCCACCGTAGCCGTTTTCAGTTCCGGATGACGCAGCATAAAAGGCACATCCAGACCGTAAATCAGAAATTCCGTTCCCCGGTATCCGGCTTCGTATCCGAAAAACACGTCCAGCCCGATCCGTTTTCCCATATGGGCCGCATCCTCATACCCCTTCGCAAACTCCTCTACCCAGTTTTTCCAAGGCAGCATCCGGTTCACCGACGTATTTCCTCCCCAGTTGTGATCCGTCACGATAATTCCCGCATACCCTGCCTTTTTGCATGCCCGCGCCATCTCGGCACCGGTATAGCGGGCACAGGCACTGGCCTGCGAAGTATGCAGATGCGTTTCATATAAATAAGGATAATCTTCCAACAGCTTTATGCCCATCCCTTGCCTCCCTGCTTTCACATACTATAAATGAATCCGTTAACAATTCTGCCGTCCGGCGCAAACGCCGCTCCCCTGCCCTATATCCCGGCTTCACGCTTTCTTTCCCCTATAAGCGGAATAAGTCCCCGACATAATCGGGAACTTATTTTTTCACATCTTTTCATAAAAAAAGGAATTCTTTCTTGCATAGCCGATATCTTTATAATTAATAATCTGCTCCGTGCTGCCGATAAACAACACCCCTTTATTGGCCAGCGACTTATGGAACTTGACAAACACTTCATCTTTGGCTTCTTCCGTAAAATAAATAAGCACATTACGGCAGACGATCATCTGCCAGCCTTCCCCATAACTGTCCTTCAGAAGATTATGCTGGCTGAATTCCACCCGCTTCTTTATCTCTTCGGATATCTGATACGATAAGCCGACTTTTGTAAAAAACTTCTTTTTCAGATCATCCGGCACACTGGCAATGCTCTTATCATTGTATAAGCCCACTTTTGCTTTTGCAATCACCTGCTTATCCAAATCTGTCGCATGGATTTTAATCTGATCCAACGGAATATGCCGTGACAATGCCATCACAAGAGAATAAGGTTCATCGCCTGTGGAACATGCAGCACTCCATATTTTCAGATGTTTTCCGAATTTCCCGATAAGCCCCGGTATGATTTCCTGATCCATTACCCGCCACTGGTCAGGATTACGGTAGAATTCCGACACATTGATGGTAAGATAATTTATAAATTCTTCGAACTTGGTATTATTTCCCTTTATAAATGCAATATACTTATCGTATCCGGATACGCCGTTTTTCGATATCAATGTATCAATACGGCGTTTCATCTGTTTTTCCTTGTAAGCATTTAAGTCAATCTTCGTAAGGTCATATACTGCATTCTTAAACCATTCATAATCACATGCCATGTCATTTACCTGCCGCTATTCATATTTAATGATACTCCAAATACATCCCGGAAATACAGGGAAATTTCCTCCTAGAAAGTGTTTGAAAATTGCTTTCTGGCAGATGTGCGTCACAATTTGCGGAAATTTGTACCAAAAGAAGGGCGCATAATAGGCTATGTAACCTGAATTTGGCGTAAATATCACACAAAATGGTGCAACGTCACGTCGTAGTGCAGATGCCGGGAATGAATATTCAAACATACTCTGGCATTTCCGGAATAACCGCTACTGCTCACCCGTAACCGAAATTGCAGAAAATACTGTTTTGCACGAGAAACCCGGGATTTCCGCATAAAACATACGGAAATCCCTCACAGAACAGTGACAAGTACAGACAGTAACGAATAATTACTTATTCTTATTCTTCCGTGCTTTCTTCCTGCTCATTTGCAATCACTGCATCAATATCTACGGAAACAACATCTTCATCCGCTTCCTTCTGCTCCTGTGCAAGCATCGCTTTCACGCTTAAGCTTATCTTCCTGTCTTCGTTGTTGAAATCAACTACTTTAGCCGTCACTTCATCTCCGATTTTCAGAACGTCCGCAGGTTTTTCAATATGTTCTTTGGAAATCTGGGATACATGGAGCAATGCATCCACTCCCGGCTCCAATTCAACAAACGCACCGAAGTCCGTCATCCTTGCCACTTTTCCGGTAACTACATTGCCCACCGCATATTTCTCGGCAGCATCCTTCCAAGGGTTCTGATCTTCGAATTTAAGGCTTAAGGCAATCTTGCTGCCGGAAATTTCCTTAATCAGCACTTTCAGTTTCTCGCCTACTTTGAATACTTTCTTCGGATTCTCCACTCTGCCCCAAGACATTTCGGAAATATGAAGCAGACCGTCAGCACCGCCCAAGTCAATGAATGCACCGAAATCGGTTACGTTCTTCACCACGCCTTCCACGGTGTCTCCTTCGTGGATGGATTCAAACAGCTTCTTCTGAAGTTCCGCTTTCTCTGCGAGAATCAGCTGCTTACGGTCGCCGATATATCTTCTTCTCTTAGGATTATATTCGCTGATGACAAATTGGATTTCCTGCCCTGCATATTTGGTCAGATCTTTTTCGTATACGTCCGACACAAGGCTGGCAGGAATAAAGATCCTGACTTCCTCTACTACTACGCTCAGGCCGCCGTCCAGCACCTGCGCCACTTTTGCGGTAAGCACTTCCCTATTGTTGTATGCTTCCTCAATCCTCTTGTTCCCTCTGTCTGCGGCGAGTCTTTTGTAAGTAAGAAGAACCTGTCCTTCGCCGTCGTTTACTTTAAGAACTTTCACCTCCATGGTGTCGCCGGGTTTGGCAATTGCCGTAAGGTCTACGTTAGGCTCGTTTGTATATTCGTGCCTTGTTAAAATACCGTCTGATTTATAGCCGATGTTGAGAATAATCTCTTCAGGTTTTACATCGATGACTGTACCTTCAACTACCTCTCCTGCATGTATTGTCTTAAATGATTCTTCTAACATTTGTTCAAAAGTTAATTCTGACATAATTTTGAACCTCC
>CAJUIM010000108.1 GCA_910586275.1 uncultured Lachnospiraceae bacterium
CTATACCGACATATAAGAACTTCTAAAGAGATAATCTAAATTCACCAATAATTTTTATACAAAAAATGGGGAAACCTTAGTAAAATCAAGGTTTCCCACACTTTTAACCAATGCGGAAGATGGGACTTGAACCCACACGATGTAACCATCACAAGATCCTTAGTCTTGCTCGTCTGCCAGTTCCGACACTTCCGCAATTTCCAAAACATATTTATTTCTGTGCTGCAAGTGATATATTATCATTTAATACGGTAAAAGTCAATTACTTTTTACAAAATTTTTCATCAATTTGCAAAAATATGGTTTTGCGTTTTTCTTTATCCTATGTTAGAATAAAGCAGATTTGTCCGCATAGGAAGTATGCCTTTGTGCCAAAGCATGAAAGCCGGACAGGAATGGAGGAACGTTATGAAAAACAAAAAGTGGCTGGCAGCAGTTATGATGCTGGTGTTTCTTGTTTTTGCGGCCTGTGATGATTCGGGACAGGCAGAAGCCGAAACATTGGGATTGATGGAAATGGAAGCGCAGGCGGTAAACTTTATTGGTATAGGAGGACAGGCGGAAGAGGCAGGAATGGGAAATACCGCCGAAGGAACGGAGGAATTGGTCGTATATCACAGCAATGGGAAAGCGGACGGATTGGAGACAGAGATACATAGAGTGAATTCGTTGACCCCGGAAGAGGTGATTAACTGCCTTTCCAGACATAATATTGTTTCCATGGATACAAAAGTCCTCGGGTTTGAGGTTAAAAAGGATGAGGCGCAAGGGAAGACCGTGCTTGAACTGAATTTGTCGAAAGCTTTTGGGGAGTATCTCAGGACAATGGGAAAGGATAGCGAGGAAGTGGTTCTTTCGGCTTTGACGAATACTTTTTTGGAGAATTATCAGGCGGACGGGATTTTGCTGACGATAGAGGGCAAGACGCTGGAAACGGCTCATGGCAACTATGGCGGAGAGTTATTATTTAAAGGGCTGGCGGATGATTAGCATTTGACTGGCATTGGAACGGTATATGAAGCAAAACTATAATGGTTGGCCGGATGGGATGCCGGAGCGTGTCTGAAAAGGACAATCGGTAAAGGGAAGGAGAGCGGAAGATGGCAGAAGTGACAGAAAAGGAACAGTTGATTTTTGACATTGTGCAGGCGGAATGGGATATGTTCCAAAAGGTAAAGAATACGGGTGGGCGGGCTTCCTGTCAGGAGGATCCGGATACCTTTTTCCGTATGCGCATGAGCCAATGGATGGTGTACGAGGAGGAAATTCTGGAAAGTTATGCGGACGATATACGGGCAGCATATGCGGAAGGCAGGAATCTGCTGTTTGAAAAGTATGCTCGCATGATGGAAGCCACTTATCCCGAGGAATATGAAGAAGTGAAAGGGCATCTGCCCGAGGTAAGCCGGGAAAAGGCGGAAATGGCAGAGGAAATTGTGGGAATCCATAAGGAATGGGACAGGTATATGGCGGAGCATTATCCGAATCTGAGGGCACAGGGACGTGTCATGACGACGGAAGAGGATTCGGAGGCCAACGGTTCTTCCACGGAAAGTTATCTGCGGGGAGAACTGCTGACTTATTCGGACCGTACGGTAGGGCTTATTTTAAAGCAGGTGAGGGAAGCTTCTGCAAAGGGCGAGAATCTGGAAAAACAAATTATTGAAAACGAAACAAAGTTTTACGGATATGCCTGCATCGAAGATGCGGAAAAGAAACATGGGTGATGCCCGGCATACTATACTCTGTGCATATAAGAATTCCCCACGGCTAAACCGTGGGGAATCAGTGTTTCAAAGGCGGAACCGGAACTCAGTCAGCGTGGCCTGCTGCGGCTGAAGCGGAGGATATTGCCGTAACTGGGGATTTACATCCGGCAGGGAGCATTTTTCAGACATGTTCTAAAAGTGCAGTCTCCGCTGCACGGCATCGCGCAGCCGTCTTTTGGAAAGGATCGTTACCAAGGCGACGACGATGATGCCGCAGGCAGTCAGGACAACAGCCGACCAGGAAAGCTGAAGAGGGTTTCCGGTAAAGCGGTCTACAAACAGTTCAATGCCGATGCAGAGCACGGCGGCTTCCGCAAAGATATATAATGCAGTGGATATTATGGATATGGGCAGCTTGCGGAGCAAAAACGTAAATATCTCAATCAGCAATGTGACCAAAAGCACAATGGGCATGGCAAGTTCCCAGAACCACCGCCGGGACGGCGTCAGGAGGGCAATAAGGTATAAATAGATCCCGATGGCTACGCCGTCAAATAAAAGAGATAAGTAAATGGGCAGTTTTGTGTAGATGACTGCCGGAAAAGCGAAGACAAACAGCAGGATGCAGATGCCTATGATCAGCAGGGACCAGCCGGTGCCGGTAAAAACAAATAAATTCAGCAGTCCGCAGCTTAAAGCCGTGGCGGAAAGGACAACGGAAATAAGGATTCCCAAATCTTTGCGTTTCACAACTTCCACCTGCCCTCTTTCCTGCGGATAAGGAAAGTCGGGGCGGGCTTTTTCTGATTCCCTCGGGTTGATCACAGGTGTATGGCAGAGCGGGCAGGATTTTAAGGATGCGTCCAGTTCCACGCCGCAGTTTACGCAGTACGACATAGTTTACCTCCTAAAATATGATTATTTCCCGGAATGATCTGTGTCGGTTTCGGCGGCGGATGCTCCGGGAGCCTTTGTCCGGCAACGGTCCGGCTGCCCGACAGAAATAATGGGGTCAGGCTTTCCGGTTGCTTTCGATTTTCACATGGATTCCGTCCTGCACCAGTTTGCTGAAGAAATAGCGCTCCACATCCGCTTCCACGATGCTGCTGGCAAAGTTGATGGTGAGCGTGTCGCCGAAACTGGAGATGGCGCAATTGGTGCGTGAGGAAAAGGGCTGCCCCATATATATGTCAAAGCGGCGGATATGGGGTTCCATATCTTTCGAAACTTTCAGTGCACCCATATTTGTCAGGCCGGCAGAAGAATTCTTGTCCTGTACTTTTGTATAAAAGAAGCGGACGGTGAAGTCTTTGATAAAAAGCGGCACAATACGGATGAAGGGATTCTGCTGGGTAGCCGCATTGGTGGTGATGTCCCCCCGCAGGAATTTTTCGTTGATGTAGTAGCGCATATAGTTGTGTACATGAACGACAATTTCATCAAAGGTATAGTCTCCCAGGCGAGGGTCAATGGAAGGGTAAATCATGGTGATGAAATTACGCAATGTCTTGGAAGGGAAAAAACGCCGCAAGTTCACAGGCATGGCTATTTTCAGAGGCCGCAGTTTATAGTGCCATTCCTTCTCCTGCTTCTGCATAAGAGCGTATAAAAGCACGGCGTTCAGATATTCGGTAATGGTGGCATTATATTCGGAGGCTACAGCCATCACTTCTTTTACGGACATGATGCCGTCAATAATATTCAATGTATAAAAAGGTTCTTTTGTGCCCCTGACCCGATAAGCTTTTTCGCTGGGACGCGGGGGCCGGACCTGTGCATTGGCATAGCGCATATATGCGTCTTCCAGTTCTTCCGGATCCGGTTCCCCTTCCACGTCCAATACGAAACCGCCGTTGGAAACGGAATGCCCCAGCAGCCGCAGATATACGGCGGTGATTGTCTGGAGGACGCACATGCCGCCGGTGCCGTCGCCTAGGCTGTGGTGAGCCTCTAAGGCAATCCGGCATTCATGGTAATAGATGCGGATTAAGTAGCGGTTGTTGGCTTTGAAGGGCATGGGCATGCATGGGTTGCTGATATCCGGCTGCACGAAAGGGCCGGGTCTGTTATTCGGTTCCAAGTAACGCCAAAAAAGCCCCTTGCGGATGGCCGCTTTATAGGTGGGGAATCGTTTCAGGGCGATATCCACTGCCTGCTGCAGTATTTCCGGCCGGATCTGTTCCGTTAAGACTACGGACAGCCGATAAACGGAGGAAAAATCCCTGCGCTGCAGGGTAGGGTATACAATGGCGGATAAATCCAGCTTGTACCATGTTTTTCGTTCGGGGCGTTTGTTCTTAGGCATTCTGCAATCCTCTGTGATAAAAATAAAGTTAGTAAGAGTATACCACAATTTGGGCAAAATGTGATAGAATTATGAAAAAGAATGGGAGAAAGAGACGGAGGAAGCCATGGCATTACGGGAGAGAAAGAACCAGAATCTGATGAATTTGATAAAACGGGTGCACAGTGTGGTTGAAAATGCGGATATTGAAAAGCATAGGCAGTCACAGGATTATTTCGGGGCTTTGCTGGGAAATAATAAGGAGGCAGCAATCCGGGAAGTGGGAATAGATGATATGTATGGGGAGTGGGTGGCTGTAAGCCGTGCGCATATGAAAAAATATGTGATTCTGTATTGCCACGGAGGAGGATACTCCACGGGAAGCTGCCTGTATGCGCGTACATTGACGACAAAGCTGGCAATGTCCACTTCCATGGATGTGCTCAGCTTTGACTATAGGCTTGCGCCGGAGCATCCGTATCCGGCGGCTTTGGAAGATGCCATGAAGGCATGGAATTATCTGATGCAGTTCGGATACGGGGCAAGGGATGTGATTATTGCGGGGGATTCGGCGGGAGGAAACTTGGCACTGACGCTTGTGCACAAACTGAAAGAAGAGGGACGTATTCTGCCGAGAGGGCTGGTTCTGATGTCTCCTTGGACAGACCTGACTTCCTCCGGGAAATCCCATGAGACGCGCAAGGATATGGATCCGGTGCTTCACAAGGAATATCTGGAGCA
This sequence comes from uncultured Lachnospiraceae bacterium, assembly GCA_910586275.1. Taxonomy (GTDB): domain Bacteria; phylum Bacillota; class Clostridia; order Lachnospirales; family Lachnospiraceae; genus Kineothrix. Next base: position 4,735 of record CAJUIM010000108.1, read on the forward strand.
GATGATACGGAACTATGCGGAAGGGCAGGAATTGGACAGTCCCCTGATTTCGCCTCTTTTCGGAGATTTCACGGACTTTCCTTCCACTTATATACAGGTGGGGGACAATGAGGTGCTGCTGAATGATGCCACAATGCTCCATAAGAAGATGGTAAAGGCAAATGTGCCGGTGCAGATTGATGTGTTTAAAGGGATGTGGCATGTGTTTCAGATGTCGCCTTTTAAGACTGCTTATGAGGCAATGGAGAAAAATGCGGAGTTTATTTATGATATCTGCCGATAAGACAGGCATGGGATAAAAAAAATAAAGGAATTTTTCGGCGGACGCGGAATATTTTAAATAAGTGCAACTATTGTATGTGCAGAAGTCCGGAAAGAAAGAGAGCTCGGTGATGGGCATGCTGATTCGTGAAAAGCTGGAACAATGGGAAAAGGAATATTTAAGTCCCCATGCTTCCCTTAGCATGGCTAGCAAGGGAAGGGAGAGGGAAGAGGAACAATGTGATATCCGTCCGGTATATCAAAGAGACAGAGACAGGATTCTTCACAGCAAGTCATTCCGCAGGCTGAAAGACAAGACACAGGTTTTTCTGACGCCGGAAGGGGATCATTATAGGACGAGGCTGACGCATACGCTGGAAGTCTCCCAGAATGCCCGGACAATTGCGAAGGCACTTAGGCTGAATGAAGATTTGGTGGAGGCGATTGCGCTTGGGCATGATCTGGGGCACACGCCTTTTGGTCATGCGGGAGAGAGGGCCCTTGATCAAGTGTGTCCCTTCGGATTCTGTCATAGTGAACAGAGTGTGCGGACGGTGGAGGTGCTGGAGAAGAACGGACAGGGTCTGAACCTGACGGCAGAGGTCAGGGACGGGATACGCAATCACCAGACGAGAGGAATGCCTCATACATTGGAGGGAAGGATAGTGCGTCTGTCGGATAAGATTGCCTATATCCATCATGATATGGATGATGCCATCCGCGGCGGGATACTGAAAGATTCCGACGTTCCACAGGAGATAGGGGCGGTCATCGGATATACTACAAGGGAACGGTTGGATCATTTTATCCATGACATCGTAACGACCAGTTCCGGCACGGATGACATAAAGATGTCGCCGGCAGTGGCGGAGGCCATGAAAAAACTGCGGGAATTTATGTTTGACCGGGTATACGAAAATGAGGCGGCCAAGAATCAGGAGAATAAGGCAGAGGAATTGATGATATCCCTTTATGAATATTATCTGAAACATCTGCATAAACTGCCGGAATATCTGCTGGCGAGAGCGGAGCGGTATGGGGAGGCCCCTGAAATTCTTGTGTGCGACTACATAGGGGCAATGACAGACCGGTTTGCCATTGCGCAGTACGAGGAGTTGTTTATCCCTAAATCCTGGCATTACTGACTGGTATTTGGGGCATATCTCTGGCGGGAAGCCATTTTCACTGCGGCGTTAACGGCACTGTGCGTATCCGGCAGTTTTGCGGCGGAGAAGGGACCGAAAAAGGAAGACGAAATATAGATTGGAAAAGAAGGAAAGAGGACATGTACTATCCTGACGAGTTAGTGGAAGAAGTACGGATGAAAAATGATATTGTAGACGTGATTTCCGGTTATGTCCGTCTGCAGAAGAAAGGGGCAAATCATTTCGGACTGTGCCCTTTCCATAACGAAAAGTCCCCGTCGTTCTCTGTTTCCGGCAGCAAGCAGATGTACTACTGTTTTGGCTGCGGGGCCGGGGGGAATGTGTTTACTTTTGTCATGAATTATGAGAATTATACGTTTGCCGAAGCAGTGAAGATGCTGGCTGACCGGGCCGGGGTGAATCTGCCGGAACTGGAGTATACGGAGGAGATGAAAAAGAAAGAAGGGCACAGGAGCCGTCTGCTGGAAGTCAATAAGGAAGCGGCGACTTATTTCTTCTACCAACTCCGTTCTCCCCGGGGAGAAGCCGGGTACCGATATTTGACGGGCCGGGCTTTGAGCAAGGAAACCATGAAAAAATTCGGGCTGGGCTTTGCCCATGTGTCCGGCAATGACTTAGTGCAGTACCTACGCTCCAAAGGGTATAAGGATGAACTGATACAGGAAGCCGGCTTGGCCGGCTTTGACGAGAAGTACGGGATGCACGATAAGTTCTGGAACAGAGTCATGTTTCCCATTCAGGATATCAATCACCGGGTCATCGGGTTCGGCGGGCGGGTGATGGGGGATGCCAAGCCGAAATATCTGAATTCTCCGGAGACGATGATTTTTGACAAAAGCCGGAATCTGTACGGACTGAATTTCGCAAGGACGTCGAGGCAGAATAACGCAATCCTCTGTGAAGGATATATGGATGTGATTGCCCTGCATCAGGCCGGTTTTACGCAGGCAGTGGCATCTCTTGGGACGGCATTTACTTCGGGACAGGCCAATCTGCTGAAGCGGTATGTGAGAGAGGTATTGCTTGCCTATGACAGTGACGGCGCGGGAGTGAAGGCGGCGCTCCGTGCCATAGGGATTCTGAAAGAAACAGGGCTGAGCGGCAGAGTCATCCGCTTGGAGCCTTATAAAGACCCGGATGAATTTATTAAAAATCTGGGGACAGAGGCTTTTCAGGAACGGCTCAGGCAGGCCGAGAACAGTTTTTTCTTTGAACTGCGCATATTGGAACGGGATTATGATTTAAAGGATCCGGAATCCAAGACAAGGTTTCACAGGGAGATTGCAAAAAAACTATGCGGATTTCCGGAAGAGGTGGAGCGGGAAAATTATATACAGGCAGTGGCGGAGCGGTATCATATCGGTTTTGACAATTTAAGGAAGCTGACGGCTTCCTATGCGGCGCAGACAGGTTTGGTCAGCCCGGTGGCAAGGCCGAAGAGCGGTTTGGCGCAGAAAAGGAATACGCCGGAAGAGAACCGGAAGAAACCGCAGCGTCTTCTGATTACATGGATCACGGAGGAACCGGGGATTTATCCGAAGATTGCAAAATATATTACGCCGGAGGACTTTACGGAACCGCTGTGCCGGAAAGTGGCGGACAGGCTGTTTGACGGACTTTCCAAGGGGGAATATAACCCGGCGGCGATTATCAGCATGTTTGCCGATGAGGAGGAACAGCGGGAAGCGGCGGCGCTTTTCAATACTAAGCTGACGGAACTGGAAACGAGGCAGGAAAGGGAGAAAGCCCTGCATGATATTGTCTATACGGTAAAGAAGAATAGTTATGAGTACTATTCCGAAAGGATGGGCGGTGAGGTAAGTGCGATAAATCAAGTGATTGCAGGAAAAAAAGCGTTGGAAGAACTTAGCAAAACGCATATTTCTCTGGATGAATGATAATACTACTACTACATTTAGGAAGGATGGAACCGAAAATGGATGAAAACACACAGGCAAAGTTTGAGGAACGTTTAAAAGAACTCCTGAACGCTGCTAAAAAGAAAAAGAATGTTCTGGAGTATCAGGAAATCAACGATTTCTTTGTGGACTTTACTTTGGAGGAAGAGCAGTTTGACAGAATTCTGGAGACGTTGGAACAGAATAATGTGGATGTGCTGCGCATTACGGATGACGATGATGTGGACGATGAGGAGATAATACTGACGGAAGAGGATGAGGTGGATGTTGAAAACATCGACCTGTCTGTGCCGGACGGCATCAGCATTGAGGATCCGGTCAGGATGTATCTGAAGGAAATCGGTAAGGTGCCTTTGCTTTCCGCGGAGGAGGAAATCGAACTGGCTAAAAAGATGGAGATGGGCAATGAGGAAGCGAAGAAGCGCCTGGCGGAGGCCAACCTTCGTCTGGTAGTCAGCATTGCCAAGCGGTATGTGGGACGGGGCATGCTCTTCCTCGATTTAATACAGGAAGGGAATCTGGGGCTTATTAAAGCCGTAGAAAAATTTGATTACCGGAAGGGATATAAATTCTCCACTTATGCTACCTGGTGGATACGTCAGGCCATTACCAGAGCCATTGCCGATCAGGCCAGAACGATACGGATTCCGGTGCATATGGTGGAAACCATCAACAAGCTTATCCGTGTGAGCAGACAGTTGCTGCAGGAACTGGGGAGAGAACCTACTCCGGAAGAAATCGCCGAGGAAATGAATATGCCTGTGGACCGTGTCCGGGAAATCCTGAAGATATCTCAGGAGCCGGTTTCTTTGGAGACCCCGATCGGCGAAGAGGAAGACAGCCATCTGGGCGATTTCATCCAGGACGATAATGTGCCGGTGCCTGCGGATGCGGCGGCCTTTACTTTATTGAAGGAGCAGCTGGTGGAGGTGCTGAGTACGCTGACCGATAGGGAACAGAAGGTGCTGCGCCTGCGGTTTGGCTTGGATGACGGAAGGGCAAGGACGCTGGAGGAAGTGGGTAAGGAATTCAATGTGACCCGTGAACGTATTCGGCAGATTGAGGCGAAAGCACTTAGGAAACTGCGTCATCCGAGCAGGAGCCGTAAGCTGAAGGATTATTTGGATTGAATGTAAATCTGAGAAAAGAGGATATGGGAAAGCCGGATGAAAACAAGGGAATTGAAGCTGTCGGAACGGCTGCAGGCGGTAGCCGCCATGGTGACGGAAGGCGGCGTAGTGTGTGATGTGGGATGCGACCACGGATTTGTTCCTGTCTGTCTTGTGAAAAGCGGCATCAGCCCAAAAGTCATAGCCATGGATATTAACGAAGGCCCTTTGCAGGCGGCAAGGGAGCATATTGGGGAATATTTGCTGGCAGACTACATAGAAACCAGGCTGTCTGACGGATTGGAGGCATTACGGCCGGGAGAGGCGGACACTGTGATCTGCGCCGGGATGGGCGGCAGGCTTGCGGTCAGGATTCTGGAGGAAGGGAAGGGGAAGCTGAAGGGAGTCAGGGAACTGATTCTGCAGCCTCAGTCGGAATTGCAGTATGTGCGGGAATATTTGCGGAAACAGGGCTATTTTATAGCGGATGAAAATATGGTATTAGAGGACGGGAAGTATTATCCCATGATGCGGGCATGCCCGGCAGGAGATGAGGGAACCGGGAACCGAGCCCAGTCCTGGGGGGAACAGACCGGGCCGGGCTGCAAAGGAGCAGCCAATCAGGACGGGTCATGTACTGTGCAGGCCGGGACGGACTGCGGGAGGACGGAAGACGGGTACGAAAGGTATGGCGGCCGGATATGGACCAAACGGCCGGCCTCGGAACGGCAGAGGCTGGAGGATAAATTTGGGCCGATGCTGCTGCGGCAGCGGCATCCGGTTCTGAAAGCATATCTGCAGAGGGAAATGGACATCTGTGGGCAGATTGCCGAAAGCCTTGTGAAATGCAGCAGGGGACAGGCGGAAAGGCAGCAGGAGTTAAGAGAGCGGCAGGAGGATGTGCGAACGGCTCTTTCTTTTTTTCGGATGCAGTCTGCGGACAATAGGGAGGATGGGCATGAGGAATGAGACAAATGTGGAATGCAGCGTTATTATGGAAAGCTTGGAACGGCTTTCGGCACTCTCTTTTGCGGAACCTTGGGATAATGTAGGGCTTTTGGCAGGGAGACGCGACAAGAAGGTAGGGAAGGTCTGCATTGCATTGGATGCCACGGACGAAGTGATTGAGGAGGCGGCAGGGAAAGGCGCGGATTTGCTGCTGACCCATCATCCGCTTATATTCTCCGCTATGAAGCGGGTGAATACCGATGATTTTATCGGGCGGAGGATTGTGAAGCTGCTGCAGAATGACATCAGCTATTATGCCATGCATACCAATTTTGACGTGATGGGCATGGCGGATGCGGCGGCAGACGAGATAGGGCTGAAAGACCGTCAGGTACTGGAGATTACTTATGAGGATGAAATTGCGAAAGAAGGAATCGGCAGGTACGGGAAGCTGCGGCAGGTAATGACGTTGGAAGAGTGCGCTTCTTATGTGAAGGATGTGTTCCGGCTGGAAAGCGTAAAAGTGTACGGCGAACCGGGGCAGGCCATAGAATGTGCCGCCATTTCCCCCGGTTCCGGAAAGTCCATGATAAAGCCGGCTCTTGCAGTGGGGGCGGAAGTGCTGATTACCGGAGATATTGAACACCATGAAGGATTGGATGCCATGGCGCAGGGTCTGATGGTGATTGATGCGGGTCATTATGGGATAGAGAAACTTTTCGTGCCTTATATGGCGGAATATATGAAAAGGGAATTTCCCCGGCTGGAAGTATTTGCGGCAAAGGAGAAAAACCCGTTCTGGGTGATGGTGTGAAGAGAGAATGGAAATCTGACCGGCTGCGGAGACAGGTATTTTCCGGGCGGTTTTTGGGCAGTTTGGAAGGAAGGCGGTGGATGCTGTGCTGACAGTGACGATTGACGGGGTGAAAAAAGAATATGAGGAAGGCATTACTTATGAAACCATTGTAAAGGAGTATCAGGCCAATTATGACAATACGATTGCTTTGGTTTCTGCCAACGGGAAAATCAGAGAGTTATTTAAGAAAGTAAAGAAGGACTGCGAGGTTTCCTTTTTTACCTTGGGGGATTCCGTGGGACATAAGACTTATGTGAGGAGTGCAATTATGCTGCTGATCAAGGCACTCCGCGACGTAGCCGGGGCAGATAAGCTGGAGAAGGCCAAGGTGGAGTTTGCTATAGGGCCTGGGTATTACTGCAGCATAAAGGGGGATCTGAAGATAGAGGATGAATTTGTCCGCAGGGTAAACCATAGAATGAGGGAACTGGCAGATGCTGACCTGCCGGTGGTGAAGAAATCTTATCCTATTCAGGATGCCATTGAGATTTTCCGCAGCCAGAAGATGAAGGATAAGGAAAAACTGTTCCGGTACCGGAGAAGTTCTTATATTAATGTTTACTGTCTGGACGGATATTACGACTATTACTATGGCTATATGCTGCCCAGCACAGGGTATATCAAATATTTTGAAGTGATGGCTTATGAAGAAGGGCTTATGCTGCTTCTGCCGGAACAGCAGGCACCGAACAAGCTGCCGGTGATGGAGCCGAGGGAAAAGCTGTTCCGTACTTTGATGAAGTCCGATGAATGGGGAAGGATGATGGGGATTGACACGGTAGGCGATCTGAACGATAAAATCTGTCAGGGAAATATCAGCGATATGATATTGGTGCAGGAGGCACTGCAGGAGAGGCGGATAGGGGAGATCGCAAAGGATATTGTGAGCCGGGGCGGGGTGAAGTTTGTCATGATTGCCGGCCCCTCTTCCTCGGGCAAGACAACGTTTTCCCACCGGCTGTCCATTCAGCTGCGCACTTATGGCCTGACTCCGCATCCTATCGCATTGGACGATTATTTTGTGGACAGGGAGAAAACGCCGAAGGATGAAAACGGTCAGTATAATTTTGAGTGTCTGGAGGCTATAGATATCGAGAAGTTCAATAAGGATATGACGGATTTGCTGGCGGGCAAGACGGTGGAATTGCCTAGCTTTAATTTTAAGACAGGACTTAGGGAATATAAAGGGAATTTTAAGACGTTAGGGCCGGAGGATGTGCTCGTAATTGAAGGCATTCATGGGCTGAATGACGCTACTTCCTACGCACTGCCCAATGAATGCAAATACAAGATTTATATTAGTGCACTGACCAGCATAAACATTGACGAGCATAACCGGATTCCTACAACCGACGGCAGGCTGCTGCGGCGGATGGTACGGGATGCAAGAACCAGGGGATCCAGCGCACAGCGGACAATTGCCATGTGGTCTTCCGTTCGGAAAGGGGAAGAAGAGTATATTTTCCCGTTTCAGGAAAGCGCGGATGCCATGTTTAATTCGGTGCTCATTTATGAATTGGCGGTATTGAAGCAGTACGCGGAACCGCTGCTGTTCGGAATCGGAAAAGGGGAGCCGGAATATTATGAGGCAAAAAGGCTTTTGAAGTTTTTGGAGTATTTTATCGGGGTCAGCAGCGATGACCTTCCGAAAAATTCGATATGCAGGGAATTCGTGGGGGGAAGCTGCTTCCATGTGTAGCGGGTGAGAGGATGGGGCTTACCGATTGACATTGCCTGTGAACAGTAATTCCGGCTATGTTTACGGAAGTAACAGTTCAGCCTGAATGTAATGTTGGGAGGCGGACGCCCGTGCGCGAGTTTTTTTAGCGGCCGGCAGCAGCGGAACTGCCTGTCCCGGTTTTCCGTGCACTTTTTTCGGCTGG
>CAJUIM010000109.1 GCA_910586275.1 uncultured Lachnospiraceae bacterium
CATAGACCGTTCCCTTCCCATCTTTTATATATACATCCAGCCGTACGCTTTTCGCGTCGGCATCAAGGTTAATCCCTTTTTGCAGTTCAGGGTATTCTATACGTTCTATTTCCAACTCCGGCAGTATCCTTTGGAGCAGTTCCTTACACAACTCCTGGTTCTGCATCACCTTCCCAAACAAAAAATCGTTGGAAATGCCAAGATTTTCCCATCTGGCATTCATGTCTATTTGTTTTTTTACTTCTTTCATCTTTCAATGTCTCCATTTTTAATTATTATACCATATACCATCCGTTTTCACCAGAAAATTGACAATTTGGCTGCCCGTCTTGATAAGCTGAATCAAAAAATAGGATAAGGAAAGCAAGTCAAACGTCTTCTCTTTCTTTATCCTATCAATCCCATATCATATCAAATAATTTCTAATAGCCCTGCAAAACTTTTTAAAAGTCTTCTTCCAACTGGTTCAGAATTGGTTCAATTTTGTCATTTTCCCCAATCAGAAGCGCCAAAAACCGCTGAACTCCAACCTTTTACTTCTCCAAGGTCTTCATCGTGGGGAACAACAAAACATCCCTAATCGCCGGAGAGTCTGTCAGAAGCATAATCAGCCTGTCAATTCCATACCCAATCCCCCCCGTAGGCGGCATTCCGATATCCAATGCATTAAGGAAATCTTCATCTGTATGGTTCGCTTCCTCATCTCCCGCCGCAAACGCTTCCTCCTGTGCGGCAAAGCGTGCACGCTGATCTATAGGATCGTTCAGTTCCGAATAAGCATTGCACATCTCACGGCAAGTAATGAACAGTTCAAAGCGCTCCACATATTCCGGCTTATCCGGCTTCCTTTTCGTCAATGGGGAAATTTCCACCGGGTGATCCATGACAAAAGTAGGCTGCACCAAATGTTCCTCCACAAACTCCTCAAAGAACAGATTCAATATATCGCCTTTCGTATGGCGCGCTTCATAGTGCACGCCCTTTTCATCCGCTATCTTCTTTGCCTCTTCCGTATCTTTTATCTGGTCAAAGTCAATGCCCGAGTACTCCTTCACTGCATCAATCATTGTAATCCGCCTGAAAGGACTGCCCAGATCTATTTCCACGCCGCCGTAAGTGACGGTTGTTGTTCCGCAGACCTCCTGTGCCACATGGCGGAACATATTCTCCGTCAGATCCATCATTCCGTTATAATCCGTGTATGCCTGATATAATTCCATCAGCGTAAACTCGGGATTGTGTCTGGTATCCAGACCTTCGTTACGGAATACCCTCCCGATCTCATACACCCGCTCCAAGCCGCCCACAATCAGCCTCTTTAAGTAAAGTTCCAAAGAGATACGCAGCTTCACATCCTCATCCAACGCATTATAATGCGTCTCAAAAGGCCGTGCTGCCGCCCCTCCCGCATTGGAAACCAGCATGGGAGTCTCGACTTCAAGGAATCCCTGACTGTCTAAATAGCGGCGGATAGAACTGATAATCTGCGAACGCTTTATAAAGGTATCCTTCACTTCCTCATTCATAATAAGGTCCGTATATCGCTGACGGTACCGAATATCCGTATTTACAAGCCCGTGATATTTTTCCGGCAGAATCTGCAGGCTCTTGGAAAGAAGCGTCACTTCCGTTGCATGAACCGAGATTTCCCCTGTCTTTGTCTTGAATACCTCGCCCTTAATGCCCACGATATCCCCTACGTCATACTTCTTAAAATCTGCGTAAGACTCCTCCCCAATGCTATCCCTCGCCACATAAGACTGAATATTTCCCTTTATATCCTGCACATTGCAGAAAGATGCTTTTCCCATTACCCGTTTGGACATCACACGTCCGGCAATGGACACCGTGCTGCCTTCCAATGCTTCGAACCCCTCCTTAATATCAAGGCTGTGATGCGTCACATCGTATTTGGTAATGCGGAAAGGATCTTTTCCCTTCTCCTGCAATGCCTCCAATTTTTCCCTTCTGACTTTCAGTAACTGATTGATATCCTGCTCCCGTGCATTCTCCGCGTTCTGTGTCTCTCCCACCGTCGCCACTCCTTTACCTGATTCCGCTCCTGCATCTCCCTGCCTGCGCTCCGCCTGTCAGACAGATGCGGCTTTACTCTCTGTTTCTTCTATCGCATTCCGGAAGGTGCCTGAAAACTTCTTTTTATCATCTCTTTTATCGCTTCTTCTATCATTTCTTTTTATCATATTTTTAGAGATGCTTTCTCAGTTACTGGATCTTTGAATTTCCAGCACCTTGTACTGCAGCATGCCTACCTGTGTCTCCACATCCACCACATCTCCTATTTTCGCACCGATCAGCGCTTTCCCCACCGGCGATTCATTGGAAATCTTTCCTTTCAGGCTGTTTGCCTCCGTAGAACCCACAATTTTGTATTCCAGTTCTTCACTGTATTCCATATCCAAAATCCGGACTTTACAGCCGATGTTGATCTTATCCAGATCTACTTCGTCTTCCACTACGACTTCCGCATTTTTCAGTATTTTCTCCAGTTCTTCGATTCTTGCCTCAATATCGCGCTGTTCATCCTTCGCCGCATCATATTCTGCGTTTTCGGATAAGTCGCCCTGCTCTCTGGCCTCTTTGATTTTCTGCGCTACTTCCTGCCTTTTTACCACTTTCAGTTCATGAAGTTCGTCCTCATACTTTTTGAGCCCCTCATAAGTTAAAATATTTTTCTTCTCCTCCATTTGAACCTTCCCGCTCCTTTCCATCCTCACTGACTTGTATTTTATCTCTCTCTTATTTCCGCTTTCATCTCTTTGACTCCAGAACGTGTTTGAAAATTGCTTTCCGGCAGATGTGCATCACAAATCTCACGCAAAGCAGTGAAACGACACGTCGTAGTTCCGATGTCAGGAATGAATTTTCAAACATGCTCTAGTATTGTACCCACTTTTCACAATAGTGTCAAGAAATTTCACAACAGATAAATATTTTGCATCCCTGCGGTATTTCTCCAACAGCTGCCTCTTCTCCATCACTGACCAGAAATCAACATATATGGCCTCCTTCGGGAAAGCCTGCCATGGAATATGATAGTCCCGCTTCAAGTCCAGAATCACCGTCCTCCCGTCCCTGCCCAGATTCCTGCCCAGTTTGGACGCACTGCCCATCGGTATGCCGTACTCACCGTAAACATATTCCGCAAATCGGTCATACGCCTGTGGGTTGTCCGTCACCACATTGATATGGTTCACTCTGGGCAGGAAAGGTTCCAGCAATCCCGCCAGCAGCTGCTGCTCTTCCTCCCAGCCGATGCAGCAAAGGTATTCCATACAGGGAACCTGATGCAGCAAACGGTTCATTAAGATTTCCGGCGGAAGCTTTTCCATGATTCCCACCATTCCTGCCACTTCCGGCTGCAGGTAATATTGCTCACATTCCACTTGGTGAATCAACTCGTTTAAACAATCGGTCAGCCTCTCCTCCTCCCAGCCCCGGCTCTTCATATAGTACTCCGGCACCGGACAGCAGAGCATCTTCCCCTCTTGGCCCATCCCTACTTCCGTCAGCGGCCAGTACACCTTGCTCCACCAATGCCCTTTCGCACTGCTTCCTGCTTTCAGGCTGAAATAAAGCATTCTTATACGTTCTGTCTCTGTCTCCATTTCCATATGTCCCTCATTCCGATTTTCCCCATTATTAATATCGAAAAACACTTTTCAAACACGCTCTAATGCAACATATGAAAATACGGAAACAGCTATTCCTGTTTTTATCCCGGCAGGCTGAATTAATCTCACCCAAAAATCTCTTCTATACTCTCCCGCAGGTCATCCATGCTTTCCATTTCATTGACCCGCCCGCGGATTCTGGCCGAATTGGGGTAGCCGGCAATATACCAGGATACATGCTTCCTCATTTCACGGATTCCTGTATATTCCCCTTTATATTCCAATAAAAGAGAGGCATGGCGAAGCACCATTGCTTTCTTTTCCTCCTTGGACGGATGCCTCCTGACTGCCCCCTCCTGCAAATATTCCTTAATCTCACGGAAAATCCACGGATTCCCTCTGGCCGCACGTCCCACCATAACACCGTCGCAGCCCGTTTCTTCCATTATCCTTAGGGCAGCTTCTCCGTCCGCCACGTCACCGTTGCCGATAACCGGAATCTTCACTGCCTGTTTTACTTTTGCAATAATTTCCCAGTCTGCCTTCCCTGCATAAAACTGCTCCCGCGTCCTGCCATGTACTGCCACGGCTGCCGCTCCTGCACTCTCTGCCGCTTTGGCAACTTCCACTGCATTCACATGGGCATCGTCAAATCCTTTTCTGATTTTCACCGTTACCGGTTTCCGGATAGCCTTAACTGTCTTTTCCACAATGGCCGCTGCCAAAGCAGGATTTTTCATCAGCGCCGACCCTTCCCCGTTGTTTACCACCTTCGGAACCGGACAGCCCATGTTAATGTCCAATATATCAAAAGGCCTCTCTTCAATCTGCTTGGCCATCTCGCTCACAATATCCGGATCCGAGCCGAAAAGCTGCAGCGAAACGGGGCGTTCCTCCGGATGAATGCACAGCAGCGATTCCGTATTTTTATTCTTATACATAATGGCTTTTGCGCTGACCATCTCCATGCATAAAAGCCCTGCTCCCTGCTCCCCGCATAAAAGGCGGAACGGCAAATCCGTCACTCCGGCCATAGGAGCCAGCATGACATTGTTTTCCAAAGTGACCGTCCCGATTGCCAATGGTTTCAAAAAATGCTTTGTCATAAGTAATCCCTTACCCGTCATTTCCTGTTTTTTTCATATATGATTCGCAGGCCGTCCAAAGTCAGCGTGCTGTTATAAATCTGGATGCTTTCCGCTTCTTCCGAAATCAGCCTCCCAAGCCCGCCGGTGGCCACCACCTTCAGGTCCTCATAGCCGCTTTCCTTTTTTACCTGGCTGACAATATATTCCGTCTGCCCGATCTGCCCGTATACAAGCCCCGCCTGCATGCTGGAAACCGTCTCCTGTGCCAAAATAGATTTCGGCTTCTTAATCTCCACTTCCGGCAGACGCGCAGTTTCTCCCCACATTGCCTTTGCCGAAATACGGATGCCGGGTGCCGTAATCCCCGCCGCGAAACAGCCGTCCTCCGTCACCAAATCGTAAGTAGTCGCCGTCCCGAAATCCAAGACCAAAACCGGCCCGCCATACAGTTCATATGCCGCCACCGCATCCACAACACGGTCCGAGCCGATCTGACGGGGATTTTCCGTAGTTATCTTCAGCCCGGTCTTCACCCCTGGCCCTACGATAACGGGCGGAGTGCCTAAATACCTTGTCAATGCACCTGTCAGAGAATGCATTACATTTGGCACAACGCTGGCAATGATGGAGCCTTCCAACTCATTCTTTGCCACACCGTTTATGCCCAGCAGTTCCATTATGCTAATGCCATACTCATCCGAGGTGCGGGGCTGCTTCGTAGTGAGCCGGAAAGTCGTAACCAATTCCCTTTCCCGGTACACACCGAATGTCATATTCGTATTTCCTACGTCAATTACCAATATCATCAGAAAGTACCTTCCTTTCCATTATTATGCTCTTCCTTCATTCTTCCTTCATTCTTCCGAATCTATCTGCTCATGCAGAACGAAAACCCGGTAGTACAGCTGCAGAGACTCGAACAAATCCTGCCTGTTTCTACGCACTTCCCGCACCATAAGCCCGCTGCTGATTTCATCATAGAGGTAATCCTCCGGCGCAAAGGCTGTCTCCATGACAATATTGCCGTCCGCCTCAAAAGCAACGGTAAAAATTCCTCCCACCTCTTCCGTAAAAAGCACGCATATAATATGCAGCTCATCCTTTATGGACTGGGGAAGGCTGTCAAATTTCCGGTTAAAGTAGTATTTCTTTTCATAAGCATTGGAGCCGCATAAAACCATGCGCCCGTTTTCGTTTTCCTCAAACATATCCATACAGCCCCCTTACCGATACTTCACCCGCATACACCTCCGCCAACTGTCCTCCACCTTTGTCCACAATCAATTCGCCCAAACTGTTGATTCCTTTTGCAGTCCCTTCCCATTCCCCTTTGGGATCCAATATACGGACCTGCCTGTCCCGGTTCACCAGATGAGCATTATACTCCTCCAGCAAAGGTTCCATATTAAGCGCCGCCGCATATGCCCCGTAATTTACCTCAAATCTTTCCAATACTTCCTGCAGAAGTTCCGCACGCGCAATCTTCCTGCCGCCCTCCAGAAGAAGGGAGGTAGCCGTATCCTTTATCTCTTCCGGCATGGCCTCCAGATTCACATTAATTCCAACACCGGTCACCACATGCTCAATATAGTCTGTTTCCGTAGTCATCTCCGTCAGAATGCCGCAGACTTTCCTGCCGTTTACCACCACATCGTTGGGCCATTTAATCCCTGCCTGCAGCCCGCACATCTTTTCAATTGCCTGCACGACGGAAAGAGCCATCACAAGCGTCAGCCCCGATGCCTTATCCGGGGCAAAGCCGGGACGGAGCAAAATCGTAAAATATATGTCCTTCCCTGCCGGCGACTCCCATATACGCCCCCGCCTTCCCCTTCCCGCTTTCTGTTGGTCAGCCACCACCACCGTGCCATGGGATGCCCCCTCTTCCCCAAGACGTTTGGCATCTATATTGGTGGAGCCAGTCTCCTCATAGAAATAAATTTCCCGTCCCGCCCAGCAATTGTGGATCCGGCTTTTTAACTCACTCAGGGAAAGCACATCCGGATTTTCTTTCAATATATAGCCTTTATTGCGTATCGCCTCGATAATATACCCTTCCCCTTGTAGCTGCTTCATTACCTTCCAGACCGCCGTTCTGGACACATGGAAACGGTTGCAGAGTTCCTGACCGGAAATATAATCCCCGCTTTCCCTCAGAAGGGTCAAAATCTCTGTTTTCATCGTCATGCCGTTATTCCTCCGGTACCCCCAAAGTAGCTGCCATTACAGCCTTAATGGTGTGCATGCGGTTCTCGGCCTCCTGAAACACAACCGAAGCTTCCGATTCGAATACTTCATCCGTAACCTCCATCTCCGCAATGCCGAATTTTTCCCACATTTCCTTCCCGATTTTTGTCTTCAGGTCATGGAATGCCGGAAGGCAGTGCATAAATACCGCATCCTTCTTTGCATTTGCCATAACTGACGCATTGACCTGGTAAGGAGAAAGATCCTGAATTCTCTCTGCCCATACGTCCTCCGGCTCTCCCATGGAAACCCATACGTCCGTATAAATCACATCCGCATCCTTTGTCCCTTCCTTTACGTCTTCCGTAAGCGTCACCGAAGCCCCTGTCCGGGCCGCTATCCTCCTGCACTCTTCCGTCAATGCCGGATCCGGAAAATATTTGGCCGAAGTACAGGCTGCAAAATGCATTCCCATCTTTGCGCAGGCCACCATAAGGGAATTCCCCATATTATAGCGGGCATCTCCCATATAGGCCAGCTTTATCCCCTCCAGCTTTCCGAAATGTTCCCGGATGGTAAGCAAATCCGCCAGCATCTGTGTGGGATGAAACTCATTGGTCAAGCCGTTCCATACCGGAACCGGCGCATATTCAGCCAGTTCGTCCACAATGCCCTGCCCATATCCCCGGTATTCAATCCCTTCAAACATGCTGCCCAGCACTCTCGCAGTATCCGCGATGCTCTCTTTCTTGCCGATTTGGGAACCCGACGGGTCCAGATAAGTAGTTCCCATCCCAAGATCATGGGCTGCCACTTCAAACGCACATCTTGTCCGTGTGCTGGTCTTTTCAAAAATCAGCGCTACGTTTTTCCCTTTATGCCACTCCGTAAGAACACCTTTTTTCTTCTTTTCTTTCAGGTCAGCCGCCAAATCCAGCATATATGTAATTTCCTCTGATGTAAAATCCATCAATTTTAAAAAATCCCGTCCTTTTAAATCCATTTTTTCAACCTCCTGTAAATGTTTACCGTGAATTTTTCTGATTTCATCACATAACGGCACACAGCAGCATTCTGCAATATGCCGCATAATATATGTTTCCCCTTCTTTACGCCTTGCCCATATTCTTTTGCAGTAATACCGAAAATCCGGCAGAAGGAAATTTCCATCCCAAACTGCCGGAACCAGAGCGTGCCTGAAAAATGCTTTCTACACACCCGAAATTATTCTAACGCTTGCCATCATTTGCCACAATTTCCTTCAAAGAAGCTGCCAAACCGGCCACCCCCTGAATCTCGGAAGGAATGATAATTTTCGTGGCTTTACCGTCTGCCGCTTTTTCAAAAGCTTCCAAACTCTTAATCGTCAGCACTGACTGATCTGCCCCGGCCTCCCGAATCATGCGGATACCGTCTGCCGTCGCCTGCTGCACTTTGAGAATGGCTTCGGCCTCACCTTCCGCCTCACGGATCATCTTCTCTTTCTGGGCTTCCGCGCGCAGGATTGCCGACTGCTTCTCTGCTTCCGCCTCAAGGATGGCAGATTCCTTCTTACCTTCCGCTACCAAAACCGTAGACTTCTTCTCGCCTTCTGCCCGCAGAATGGCTTCCCGCCTTTCACGCTCCGCCTTCATCTGCTTCTCCATAGCATCCTGGATAGCCGCCGGCGGTATAATATTCTTCAGTTCCACCCTGTTTACCTTAATTCCCCAAGGATCCGTCGCAATATCCAGCGAAGCCCTCATTTTCGTATTGATGACTTCCCTGGAAGTAAGCGTCTGATCCAATTCCATCTCACCGATAATATTCCTAAGCGTAGTCGCCGTTAAGTTCTCAATTGCCATAATCGGATTTTCCACGCCGTATGCAAACAGCTTCGGATCCGTAATCTGGAAAAACACCACCGTATCGATTCTCATTGTGACATTGTCTTTCGTAATAACCGGCTGCGGCGCAAAGTCTACCACCTGTTCCTTCAGATTCACTTTCTTTGCTACCTTATCCAGAAACGGGGTCTTAAAATGAATCCCTACCGACCATGTCCCCTGATATGCCCCGAGACGTTCCACCACATAGGCATGCGCCTGCGGAACTATCTTGACGCAGGAAGCAAGAACCGCCACTATAATAACCAAAATTGCCACTATAACCCAACCGCCCATATTATCTCTCCTCTTTTCTTTCCTCTACAATCAGCTTTACGCCATTGATTGCGACAATATTCACCACACTGCCTGTCGGAAGCTGCACACTGTTATCCACAGCCCGTGCCGACCATTCCATGCCGCCTACCGTTACCTGACCAATCCCCTGCAGGTTATTCACCTCGCTGATCACAATAGCCTGCTTTCCCACAAGGCTTTCCGCATTCGTCCGGATTCTGTCTTTATTAAAATATTTCACCGCCACCGGCCTGGTAAAATAAAGAAGCGCGAACGACACTGCAAAAAATAACACAATCTGCACAACAAGCGGTGCTCCAATCCCTGCGGCTATGACCGCCGCCAATGCGCCGCCTGCGAACCATATGGTGGTAAGCCCCATGGTCACTATCTCGACTACAATCAGCACAACCAACGCAGCGAGCCACAAAATCGTATAATCCATACCTAAGCCCCCTTCCTGCCTCCGGCTATTTTGTGTTCCTTTTATCTTACTACATTTTATCCCTTTATTCAATATAACATTCAGCATATTTTAAAATGGGGAAATCGCAGCGGCCTATACAAAAGCCTGTCTGAATCTGCTTCCTGTCACCTGTACGTCCCCATTTGCAGATATGAGCATATATCCTCTCAATCTATTACAAATTTTTAACGCACATTTTACAGAAAACATATTTCAGACAGGCCTTAAGCCACGTCTGCCGCAATGGATAAAAAGTACGGCAGACATATTTATTCTCTGCGGGCAGCCGCCCGGCAGGTTTTTGACTACCAAAAAACATGATCCCCTATGACAAGCCCTTCATGAGTCCCTGCGCGCCTGAAATGCGTGGCACTTCCGATATTCGTGGCACCGTTCAGAGATTCTCTTGCTGCCGTAAAACAGCTTTCCGGAATACTATTCCCGTAAGCTCTTGCCAGCCTTCCGTTCAGAGCCGGGGTAAACTGCCCCGATGCATAGATGACACCGGAAATCGAATTCGGGTAAGCACCGCTTCTGACACGGTTCATGACCGCCGCCCCTACGGCCAGCTGGCCTTCATAGCCCTGATTTCCTGCCTCGCAATATATCAGTGCCGCCAACAGCCTTGTATCGTCCGCACCGGCTACTACCGCACCCTGATTTGCCGTCAGTTTGGCTTTCGCCCTTGCTTCCGCTTCCGCTTTCTCCCTGGCACGGATTGCTTCCATCGTTTCCCCTGTATCTATATGGAAATCCATGTCTACAAATTCTGCGGAAACATATCCTATTTCATCCTTATAGTCCACGCTGATCCACTCGTCATTGATTACTTCAATCACATCCAGTTCATCGTCCTGGGCAATCAGCGCAAAAACGCCGGATTCCGTATTGGGCTCTTTGCGTACCCGCAGCGCGTCTGTCTCTATGGTAACAATCATGTTCCCCACTTCACCGGCCAGCCCTTCCGCTTCTTCATTGAACAGGAGATAATCGTCTTTTGCCCATCCGATCAGCTCCCCGGATTTTATCTTCGTCCATCCGTCTCTCCGTTCCAGAATCCTGCCGCCGCAGTCTTTATATAATAATCCGACTTTCTCCGCCTCTTCATTGGCCTCTGCGCGCACATTCAGTGCATCCTGCACATCTGCCATAACCAAATCGGACACTTTCTCTTCCTGTGCTTTCGCGGAACCGCTCTTGATGGCCGTCTGCATTACCGTGCCTCCCGCATAAGTCGTATCCTGCACTGCATCCGACGCAAAGATCGCCATCGCCCCTACGTTCAGCGAGTCAAGATACTCCTTACTGTTTGATGCATCCGCATTGCCTGCAGCGGTATCACTGCCCATGGCCGTCACGCCAACATTCAGCGTATCCAGATACTCTTTGCTGTTTGACGTCCCTCTTTCCGCCGCACTGTCCGTAGTATCATTGCCCATAGCTGCCACACCTACATTCAGCGTATCCAAATACTCTTTACTGCTTGATGCATCTTCATTGGCAATAACCGTCATACCCATGGCCATTACCGAAATCAGTACTAAAATAAGACAAGATAGCTTATGAAACCTACTTCTGTTCCTTGACATTTCCGTTCCCTCCAAGTTCATACCATACTTTTGCATTTCTTCCGCTTTCACCCGCCGGCTGTCAGTCGGTTCTTAAAAATACGGCTCCGCCATCGGATATATACGGTTCCCCTCCTCTGCATTTGCAGATAACACTTGTTTTAATAGCATATTATGCATTTGTTACAAAATTGTTAATTTTGTTACATACTCATAATAACAAATGAAACAGTTATTGTCAAGTTTATGCTTTCCATCCCCACGGAAATGCATTTTCGGTTTTGTAAACCGCCCCTGTACCTTTCAGTCCGAGGCTTTAAAATTATAAATCGGCTTCAATACTTCCGTCACGTCCACCGATTCCCTGACCACATCCATAATATCCTCCAGCGACTTATATGCCATCGGCGCTTCGTCCAAAGTCGCCTCGTTCACGGAAGTGGTATAAATCCCTTTCATCACGTCCCTATACTCTTCCATGCTCAAAATGCTTTTCGCCTTAGTCCTTGACATAATACGTCCTGCCCCATGAGGCGCGGAATAATTCCATTCCGGGTTTCCCTTCCCTACTGCCAGTATGCTCCCGTCCCTCATGTTGATCGGAATCAATACCTTCTCTCCCGCATGAGCCGCAATGGCTCCCTTACGCAGTATCATTTCTTCGGTGTCGATATAATTATGAATGGTATGGAACGCCTCGCCGCCGGCCATGCCGGTACGTTCAAGCAGCACTTTTGCAATCTTCTCCCTGTTGAGCCTTGCAAACCTCTGGCAGATTTCCACGTCATGGAGATAATCCCGAAACCAAGAACCATACAGGTAACATAAATCTTCCGGCATGGTAGTTTCCCTCTTCTGCCATGCAATGGCATCCAACGCTGCCTGTATCTCTTTTCTCCGTCCCTGCTCTTTATAAGTACGGATAATTTCATCCCGCTGCCGGAAATAGGTTTCTTTCCCCTTGTTTAAGTCAACCGCCAGCTGTTGATAAATCTCCGCCACCTGTTTCCCAAGATTCCGGCTGCCCGTATGGATCACAAGGTACACCGTCCCGTCTCCCGACTGCTCCAACTCAATAAAGTGGTTGCCCCCGCCCAAAGTCCCCAAACTTCTCTCCAGCCATTTTGTTTTTTTCAGGCTTCTGTAGCAATAGAGTTCCTGTAAGTCAAACCGTTCCTGCCTTCCCTCCCAAATATGCATGCCGGACGGGATAAAGTGAGCTGCCTCGTCAAACTTTTCAAAATCCACCTCTGCTTTCCCCAGCTTCACCGTATACATACCGCAGCCTATATCCACCCCCACAATATTCGGCACCGCCTTATCCGTAACCGTCATGGTGGTTCCGATTGTACAGCCTTTTCCGGCATGGACATCCGGCATAATCCGGATACGGCTTCCCTCCGTAAACTCATAATCGCACATTCTTCTTATTTGTTCGATTGCCTCATCTTCCATTACCTTTGCATAGCAAAGTGCCGTGTTTACCTTCCCTTTAATCTCCAACATCTTATCTCTCCCTCGTATAATAAGTTTGTAAGCAAGAAAAACAGCTTACAGACTTATTCTTTTTT
>CAJUIM010000110.1 GCA_910586275.1 uncultured Lachnospiraceae bacterium
AAACTCACGCACGGGCGTCCGCCTCCCAACATTACATTCAGGCTGAACTGTTACATTTTTAGAAAGGAAATGTAAAAAAACTCTTGCATTATAGAATGAAATATGATAATATCATATCTGTTGATAAATTAAATAATTCGGTTACGGATATAACATGCGGGTGTAGTTCAATGGTAGAACACTAGCCTTCCAAGCTAGATACGTGGGTTCGATTCCCATCACCCGCTTTTTTGCTGTCCTAACCGAACGCTTTGAAAAGATTCCGGGGGTAAGGGACTGAGATGGAAAGGGAAAAATTAGGGTCACGTTTGGGATTCATCTTGCTGTCGGCAGGATGTGCGATCGGCATAGGAAATGTATGGAGATTTCCATATGTGACAGGGAAATACGGAGGGGGCGTATTTGTCCTTTTTTATATATTTTTCTTGATAGTGATGGGCCTGCCTATAATGACCATGGAGTTTGCGGTAGGGCGTGCCAGCGGAAAAAGCGTAATCAAGAGTTTCCATGAACTGGAAAAGCCGGGACAGAAATGGCATATCCATGGATATGCCGGGCTTGCGGGCAACTATTGCCTGATGATGTTCTATACAACGGTGGCAGGGTGGATGCTGTATTATTTTTATCTGATGCTGACGGGGAGATTTGCCGAAAAGAATGCGGAAGGCGTAGGTCAGATTTTTACCGACATGCTTTCTGCGCCGCATATTATGATGGGAATGATGCTGCTGGTGGTGGCAGTGGGATTCGGCATATGCTCCGTGGGACTGCGGAAGGGAGTGGAAAGGATTACCAAAGTCATGATGGTGGCTTTGCTTGGAATCATGCTCCTGCTTGCCGTTCACAGTATGCTTATGGAAGGCGGGGCGGATGGGCTGCGGTTCTATCTCCTGCCGGATTTCGGAAGGACGGCGGAAGTCGGGATCGGTGAGACTATTGTGGGCGCCATGAATCAGGCGTTCTTTACGCTGAGCCTCGGAATCGGATCCATGGCTATTTTCGGAAGCTATATCGGGAAGGAACATACGCTGCTGAAGGAATCGGTAAATATTGCCATACTGGATACTTTTGTGGCTATTGTGGCAGGGCTGATTATTTTTCCTGCATGCTTTGCGTTCGGCATCAGTCCGGACAGCGGGCCTTCTTTAATATTCATTACATTGCCCAATGTGTTTAACAGCATGCAGAGCGGCAGAGTATGGGGAAGCCTGTTTTTTGTATTTATGTCTTTTGCGGCTTTTTCCACAGTGCTGGCTGTTTTTGAAAATATTATTTCCTGCGGCATGGATATGTGGGGATGGAGCAGAAAGAAATCCTGCCTGATCAATATGATATTGGTGGCAGTGTTGTCAGTGCCATGTGTGCTTGGGTTCAATCTGTGGTCAGGGTTTATGCCGTTCGGGGAGGGAAGCAATATACTGGATTTGGAAGATTTCATTGTAAGCAGTGTGATACTGCCTTTAGGCTCCTTTGTCTATTTGACATTCTGTGTCAGCAGATATGGCTGGGGATTTGTGCAGTATCTGGAGGAAACAAATACAGGGAATGGGATGCGTATGCCGGGCTGGCTGAAAGGATATTTAAAATATTTGCTTCCGGTCATGATATTGTTTGTATTTATAAAGGGTATTGTAGGGAAATTTTTCGGTTAAGAAAAAATTAAAGATTTCCGGTGTTTTTTCTCTGGTAAATGAAGCATGTTTGTGATACGCTGAAAACCGGTATCAGAAACGGGAAACTTTCGGCAGAATGGAAGTTCATTGCAGGAGGAAAATAAGGAGAAGTGCAGATGAGAAAATGGAAAAGAACGGCAGCGGCGATATTATGTGTATGTCTTACCATAGGCGCTGCATTGCAGGCAAAAGCTGTTTCGTCAGGGGGAGTGGATTATTCGGCGGTATTTGATGCGGAATATTATTACCGGGCATATCCTGATGTGCAGGAAGCAATAGGACATGATGCGGATAAGCTTCTGAACCATTTCATTACATCGGGGATGAAGGAAGGACGGGTGGCAAAAGCAGATTTCAATGTACGCGATTATATGAAAAATAATCTGGATCTATTGGCAGTTTTTGGGGTGAAAGATTTAAGTAAGTATTATTATCATTACATCGAATCCGGGAAGAAGGAAGGCCGTATCGCTACCGTTGGCAAAGCCTCGGGAAATGAGGATGAACTGGCTTCTTTTTCTACTAATTATAATACGGAAGAAGATCGGGCGGTGAATGTGGAACTGGCGGCGCAGCGGATTGACGGCATTGTTGTGCAGCCGGGGGAAGTGTTTTCCTTCAGCAATTCCATTATGTCCCGGACCTTGGAAAACGGTTATGTGGTGGCTCCCTCCTTTGCCGGCGGCAGGGTTGTGTCCAGCGTGGGAGGCGGCATCTGTCAGGTTTCATCCACGTTGTATGTGACAATGCTGCTGTCTTCCATACCGGCCACGGAACGGTATGCACATTCGCTGAATGTGGATTATGTGCCGAAAGGGTTGGATTCCGCCATAGTGGAAGGGGTGAAGGACTTAAGGTTCCGGAATCCTTATGACTACCCGGTATGTATTCAGTCTTCAGCAAAAGAAGGGACGCTGACAATCAGTATAAATAAGGAATAATATTTTAGCCGATTCATGCGGATCCGGTCATGGGGTTTCCGGACGGAACCGGAAAAAGTTTTGGATATGGAAGATGTGAAAACCATCCGATGATGTTTATATACCGACATCATCGGATGGTTTTTATATGCTGACAACAAATAAGAATAAATTAGTAAATTTAAAAAATGAAACAATGATTGTCTGCATAGATAAGGATATGTTATAATCATCTTGTTGGTAAATTTTGGGTTTCAAATTATATTATAGGATATAATAACTAAAATGTCATGTTCAGAAATGGGAACAGACAGCGAATGCAGCGGTACTGGAGCGTGTTTGAAAATTCATTCCCGACATCTTCCAGAAAGCAATTTTCAAACAGGCTTTGGCATTTATTATTTGTTGCATAGCAAAACATTATTAAAAAAGCATAAGGGGGGAGATTTGAGATGGATTTGACAATGCATAGCAATATGCTTATGGCGAATGCAAACCGTAATTTGAAAGTCAGCACGGGAATGAAGGCAAAAGGGACGGAAAAACTTTCTTCGGGATATAAAATCAACAGGTCTGCGGACGATGCGGCAGGGCTTTCCATTTCAGAGAAAATGCGCAGGCAGATCCGGGGGCTGGATCAGGGAACATTAAATGCACAGGATGGGATGTCATGGGTTCAGATTGGCGACGGTTCATTAAACGAGGTGGATGATATGCTCCATCGGATGAATGAACTGACCATTAAATCGCTGAACGGTTCTTATTCTGACAGCGAAAGAGCCATGATGCAGGATGAATTTGACCAGCTGCAGTGCGAGATAGACAGGATTACCAACGGCACAAAATTTAATTCAAAGACGGTCTTTGACGAGCATAAGACACCGTTTTATCAGTTTGAAGGGAATATGAAATGGTATCAGAATCAGATGCATGTAATTTCGGGCGGGGCGAATGATTTGGTGGTGGAGTACCGTGTGAAGGAAGGGGATGCTCCAAAAAGGGTAACCATTTCCGTGCCGCCGGGAGAATATACGACACAGGAACTGATTGACGAGATTGACAGTGCATTTGCGGCAGCGGGACTGAAAAAAGACGGTCTTGTCATGGAATATAGCCAGCATGGCACATGCAATATGAACATAGAGGGCGGCGTGGCTATTGATGATGTGACGGGCGGACTCTCTTATCTGCTTTATGACAGCAGCAACGGCGGCAGCTTGGGTGCTTTGATCGGTACGACCATATTTCCTACGGAAAACAGTCAGCTGTTTATTTCAAAGGGAAATAACGATGAATTATCATTTACCATAGAAAATACTACAGGAAAAACTACCAAGTCTATTACAATACCGCAAGGCTCTTATTCCCGCAAGGAACTTATTGATTTGCTCAATAAGGAATTGGCGGGTACTACCGTAACGGCTTCCGAACATGGCACGGGAATAAAGCTAGGCAGCAATGACAGTGTCATTTCAGGCTTTAAGGGAAATATGTTTAAAATCGATACGGGGGACAGCATATACACCTCTGTTTTCTATGATAATGTAAAATACGGCGATATTAACGTTACTCCGGGTATTTTCAGCGGTGGCATGGTTTTTCCCATTGATGACAGGGATAAACAACACCAATTTTTCCATATAGACAGCACGAATCAAAAGCTGGTGCTTGCCCCTAATCAAGGAAAAGAAGTGGAACTGACGATTCCCGCAAAAGATTATACGCTCTCGGAGATGATTCAGACATTACAGACACTGTTCGATGCCCATAATCTGCAGCTTAAAGCTTCCGTGCATCCGGACACAGGGGTCTCCGATTATGTGGGAATTAAGATTACTTCTGAAGTATTGGGAAAATTCAGTGAAGTGGGAATTAATGAAGGAAAAAGTACGGCATATGAGACTCTGTTCGTGCGTCATCCATATACAAAATACAATGAGGATGCAACTGTTGACTATGAAACAAAAAAGGATTCCCAAGCATATTTTATAGGCAGCCAGCCATTTGGTACCGGCACATTGCCACTTACCATTAAAGATGGAGTGAATGACAGTTTTGTTCTGAAACTGACCGACACAGGAGGCAATGTTTCATCCTATCAGATTAAGCTGGATAAAGGGGTTTATGCCGATGTGAATGCGATACGCACAGCCATCGACAATAAACTGAACGGCACAGGCGCTCTGCCAAGTTATAAGGGGCTGCTGGAAGTCGGTTCATCGGGAGGATGCATTATGCTTACCGAAGTAGGGCGTACTTTGCAGTCGGTAGAAATTTCCCCGGTGGCTAATAATAAGGGATATCATGATATCTGGGCCTTGCAGGGGGAAGTGATCACACATATTGTGGCATCCGGCAGCGGAGGGACCACCTATCCGGCATCTGCAACCTTAAATACTGCCACAGGAGATCCGGTAGTGTTTGATAACAGCAATAATACTATGGTGATTCGATTGGATGGCATGAACCACACCATTACTTTTCCGTTGGGAAGTCTCACTCACGCTCAGATAATAGACGAAATCAATAAACAGCTGAAGCCCGGATCAGGCATCGGATATTTTCAATTTCCGGATGTGAATGTCCAGGGTTCGCAATATGATAAGAATTTTAACCTTAATGCTTCCGGTTCTTCCGTTCCCAATCACCAGTTTTATGAGAACATGGGATCAAGTACCGGGGGAAATCAGGGAACCGCGGGACCTACGATAAATACACCGGCAAAGATAACGCTTGCGGGGGGTAAGGTGCCGGAAAGCATGGTGATCGACGGAACCAATGATTATTTCCAGATTACCGTTAACGGAACGATAAGGCAATTCAGAATAGGCCATAAAGAGTATAAGCGTGACGAATTGATTCAGGAATTGCAAAGGCTGATGAACGAGAGCTGTCAGGTGTCATCCGAAGAGCAATATCATGGAGTAAAAATAAGCTTAGACAGTGACAATCATTTGGTGCTGACAGCCGGTTTGAAAAAAGGAGGGAATGCAGAGGCAATAGGGGAAAGTTCATCGCTATCCTGCAGTTCCAGCAGCAGTACATTTCTGGGTGATTTACATACCGAGAAAAGTACGGTTTCAATCGTAAGCGATTATCCGCTGCAGAATTCCATTCTTATTGACGGCAGCAATAATGCTTTTTCATTCACTATGAAAGTGAATGGGGTCATTAAGGCTGTTGACATAAAGCTGACGAGCGGTTCCTATAACAGAGCGGGGATAGTGGCGGAAATCAATAAGCAGCTGGCCGGTTTGGGAGCCAAGGCATCTTTGGAGGGCGATAAGCTGAGGCTGACCGCAGACCAGAAGGGAGCGGGAAACGAACTGATTTTTCGGTCGGCAGACGGCGGCAGCGCAGTCAAGGCGTTGTTCGGCGATTTGGTGGATAAATATCCCGCATCGGCAACTTTGGAATGTGATATGCAGGAGAATATTTCAATAGACAGCACAACGAATGAAATCTCCTTAGTGGTAAACGGCGTAACTCATACAATTACACTGGATTCTCCCAGAACTTATACAAGGCAGCAGCTGGTGGATCAGATCAATGCGAAGCTTTCGGCAAAAGGGGTAGGACTGAAGGCAACTTTGGTAGGAAAAAGAATACATTACGAAACCACCGAAAAGGGAAACGGAGCCTTTTTTTCCGTTACTTATGGCGCCGGCGGCAGCGCCATGAAAGCTATTTACGGCAGTTCGTCCTACAGCCATAAAGGAGTGACGGCATCTTTTAGCAACGGCTATTTGGTTCTTACCAGAACGGAGAACGGCGGATCTGTTTCGGTTTCGTCTGAGAACGGAAGCGTGTTTCAGCTGCCGGACAAGAAAATAGAGGATGCCCCGACTTACAGCGGAGCCGGCGTACACTCCCAGAAGAAAGCATATATTGCCGGCGTCAGCCTTCAGGAACCCATTAAGATTGACGAATGGAATAAGGAAATGAGTTTCATTTTCTGTGATGAAGGAATCAGGAGATCTGTTGAATTTAAACTGGACGAAAAAGAATATACTTTTGCGGAACTGGAAAAGGCAATTCAGGATAAAATCGATGCAAATAAGCTGGATGCCACTTCCGGGGCTACAATGAAAGGAAAGCTGACTGTGTCCGTTTCGGCACAGGGGGTCAGGATAGAGGCAAACGCTCCCGGAAGCACAAATTTTATGCTAAAGGAATATTGCACCGGAGGATTCTATGATAGGGTGATCTGTTCCAGCGAGGAGTTAATCATGGAGTCAATTCCGAAGGACGAAATAGGCACTCAGTCTCAGGATACCGCATTTGTAGTCGGGCGGAAGGACGTGAAAAACAATGAGACGAAAATACAGTCTAAAATAAACGACAGCTTAAGCCTGGATTTCACATACGGCGGAAAGACACAGAAAATCTCCATCACGCTGGATGCCGGCACTTATACCGGAGATATGTTGAAAGATGAGATACAGAAGAAATTAAACGAACAGCTGAAAGCCATGGGATTTTCGGAGAATCTGATTGAGGTAGGAATCGGGGATGTGAACACGGGAATCAGTGGTTCCAATGACAGCAATGCCCTGAACTTTAAGGTTTCGCAGAACGTGGTACTGCCGGGGAACGGGCCGTATATACTGGACGGTGTCAGCGGTACGGCGGCATTCAGTGTCTTTTATCAGACAGACGGTGAGATAGAGGTAGCTTATGTGAAGGGGAATAAGGATATAAGCAAAGGGGTGGAAATAAAACCCGGGGAGACGGATTTTTCTTTTGAAGTAGAAGGAAAGAAGTATAATTTGGATATTCCGGCGGGTGCTTACACAGAGAAGGAACTGGTGGATAAAGTGAATGCCCTGCTGACCAATGCCAGGGCACCGGTTACGGCAGTGGCGGAAGACGGAAAACTGAAGATACAGCATACTATGTTCGGAGAACGGAAGATTGTCAATATATCCGGGGCGGCAAAATCGGAGATTTTCTTCAATCAGACCGGCATAGATAAAAAACTGGACGGGATTCCTATTCAGTGCAGCAACAGTCAGAATGACTATGTGGTACTGGACAGGCCGGTATTGAATACCGTTTCGCTGGGAATTAATTCCGTTGCAATTACAAGGCCGAAATACGGGGAAAAGGCATTGCTGCGGCTGAAAGGGGCATTGGAAAAGGTGAACGCAGTAAGAAGTTATTTCGGTTCCATGGAAAATAGGCTGGGATATACAATTTACAATAATGATAACCGGTCGGAAAATACCACGGCGGCGGAATCCAGAATCAGGGATACGGATATGCCGAAAGGGGTGATGGCAAATTCTAAGTATAATATTCTGCTGAATGCCGGACAGGCGATTATGGCGCAGTCAAGACAGCAAGCGGGGGATGTGCTGAAATTGCTTCGATGACGGCGGTGTAAATAAAAGCGTTTGACAAAAGATTTTTTTGTGCTATAGTTGATATGGAAGTATAGAAAAAAGTTTGAAAATCTTAGGGAGAGAAAAAGTATGAAAAGAAGATTTTTGGCATTGTTTTTAACGGCGGCTATGGCACTTTCTGTTGCGGCCTGCGGCAGCGACAAGGGCGGGAAGGCCGATGCTCCGGCGGCAAGCAGCACAGAGGCGGAAAAAGAGACAGAAGAAGAGGCCGGGCTTTCGAAAGAGGAAGAGGCTCCGGAGGCACAGGAAGACATAGACCCGATGGAAGAGGCGATGAAGAATATGGAATCCGTTACCAGCATGGAAATGAAGATGGTAATGGATATGGACATGAAAGTAAGCGCACAAGGGGAGGAGCAGGTTGTTGAGTCTTCCACTGTCATGAATATGGCATGGATGAATGACCCGGTGAAGGTTAAGGCGGAAGTGATTGCGGAAGCGGCAGGGCAAAGTTCGGAAATGAGCGTGTACGGAGAGATGGAAGAAGACGGTACCTATATGATGTATATATATGACGGTACATCGTGGACGTCACAGGCAGTCGGCAAGGCAGATTTAGGAGAATTTGATGCAAGGGAAAATATGATGGCATCTATCGGCGACGGTTCTGCATATACGGCGGAAGGCATGGAACAGATAGACGGGGGCAATGCATATAAGTACTCTTATGTAATGACGGGAGATGAGATGAAGGAGGCAATGCTTTCTTCCGGGGCGTTGGATTCGGTAAGTTCTCTTGGCCTTGATTCTTCTCAGATAGACGGAATGTTAGATGGTTTGGGAGAGATTACCACCTATGTCTGGATTGATGAGGCGACTTTATATCCGGTTAAATATCAGATGGACATGACAGAAGCTATGAATCAGTTATTGGTTAATATGGTGGAAGCTCTGGGCGAACAGGCAGAAGGGATTAGCATGAATGTGCCGAAGCTGGATATGAGCATGACATGTTCCAATTTTAATAATGTTGCCGATTTCTCCATTCCTGAGGAGGCGAAGGCAAACTAGGGAATGAGCAGCTTATGCGGGAATGCAATGGCATCCTACATTTTTGAGATCATGGGACAGGGTGTGTCTGGGATTTTTAGGAATCCGCAGACGCACCTTGTTTTTCTTTACACCGGCATAGACCATGCAAAGCGAGACGATAATTTCCGTCCGGCGGGTGCACCGGATACTTCCGGCATCTATACGGGAATTCGCAAGATCTGTCCGATGCTTAATCTGTCGCTGGTAATCCCGCTCATCCTTTTAATGGCATCGACTGTGGTGTTGTACCGGCGTGCCAGCAGCCAGAGGGTATCTCCGCTCTGTACCGTGTATTCTATATAAGACGGGCGGCCGGCAGAGGGGATTTTCAATATCTGACCAATGCTGAGCATATCGCTTTTCAGCCCGTTCATATCCTTGATGGCATCTACGGTAGTGCCGTATTTCCGGGCAATCAGCCAGAGGCTGTCACCGGCGCGCACTACATATTGGATGGTGCCGGTATCCGGTTCCGGCCGGGGAATGTTCTGTTCGATGCCATGATAGGTATCGTAAAGGGCTTTCCATGTAAGGGAACCTACGATGCCGTCGGGGGTCAGCCCCATAAGCCGTTGGAAAGCGGTCACTGCCTGAAGGGTACCGCTTCCGAAGATGCCGTCCTGCGCAGGGCTTGGGATGCTTGGGTAGTATTGGGATATAATGTCCAGGAGATACTGCAGGGTGATGACATCTTGGCCGGTGGAACCTTGACGCAGCACGGTGCCGGGAGGGACTGTGCCGATTCCCAAGGAGGTTCCTTCACTGTCCAATTCTGCCAGACGGGTTACGGCAGCATATAGGCTGGAGATTTTGTACCAAGTGGCTTTCCCTATAATACCGTCTGGCGTCAGGCTGAAAATGCTTTGGAATTTCTTGACGGCTGCCTGCGTACTGTCACGGAAAACGCCCGGCGTGTCGTCAATGGCGGGGATGGCGGGATAGTTGCGGCGTATCCGGTTTAGGTAAGTCTGGATCGTCTGGACATCAAGCCCGGTACTGCCTATACGGAGAGGTGTTCCCGGATACGACGACAGGATTCCGGTAATGGCATTGGCCTGAACAATTTCTATATCATTCGGATAATAGGAGCGGAGAATCTGTATGGGGGAAAGACCTTGATTTGCCAGAGTGACGGTGCCCCATTGGGATAAACCGTTGCAGGTGACCGTGGTGCCGTTGCAGAAGGAAGTGAAATAAGGAGAAATCTGTCCCTGACGGCGGACATATTCGTTAAAAATACGGTCTACGATATTGCTGATGGATTCATAGATCGGACGGCCGTATACGAAAGCCTGGTCATAGGCAGTGCTGTTTGTGATGTCAAAGTTATATCCTTTGCTGCGGTACCATTCGGTGAAGACCCTGTTCAGCGCAAAGGTGATTATGGCATATATATTGGCAGTCAGTGCGGCGGAAGGCCAAGTAGGATAAATTTCACTGCTGGCAACATTTTTTACATAATCGGGAAAGGATACCTGTACATTTTGCGCAGAAGAACTGGGGGAACCTAAGTGCACGGTGATAGGATTGGGGATGACAACCTGACGGAGTATCCGCGGCTCCATGGTTTCGCCTTCCTGACTGCGCATTTCGTGTGACGCTACCGCCGGCCGGCCAACGGATATTTCCGTTTGTGTAGGGTTCCGCTGCTGCTCCTGCATGGGAATAAGGTTCAGCGGCAAAGTGGCCGTTTCCCCGTCGTAAATGGGAATATCCGAGACATAAAGAGAATTGAATCCGGATGCCTGTGCCAGAACATTATAACTGACATAGGGCACACCGGAAAAGTATTGGTTCTGTGAATAACTTTTATCTAATGTCTCTAACGGGACGCTCTGAGTTTCCCCGTTCTCATCGGTGGAAAGTATATAAAGAGTGTTTCCCCAGGCATCCATGATCCTGACCTGCACGCCGCGAAGCGGAACTGCGTCATGGGCAGTCCTTGCCTGCATCTTTAAATAACCGATAGCCATACTCCAATGATCTCCTTTTATAATAGGTAGTGAAAATGATATGTAATATAAATATGTAGGAGAAGGGCAAACCGTTACATAGATAACAGGCATAGGAATCTCTGCGGGAAAGACGGATACTGTTTTTTCCTGACATGTTTCGGATGCATGCAGATGTATATACCAATGCACGGAAGAAAAAGCAGTATCCGGTCTTCAGATGCTTTCCGTATGTCTCTCTGCCAGCCTTAAAACCGATGCGATCGGAAGGATTAATATGCCGCAGAAAAAATTGCTGATTCCATGGAGCATATCCCAAGGAAGCCCGGCAATAATCCATGAAATCATGCCTTTCAGGTTCATTCCGTATAAAAGTGCCTGCACCGGGGCATACAGAGTGCCGAACAAAAAGCCGTGGGCGGCACATACGGACATATAAACCAAGGGCTGCACTTTTTTCGGGATATGCTTCGGCAGCAGCATGACGCAGCCCCATAAGACAGCCCACAAGTATAAATAAGGGAGCCACCATGCCGCAAAGCCGCTGAAAATGCCGTTAATGATTACATAAGTATAAATCGGGTACAAGGCTTTTTTTCTGTAGACAATTGTGTATGCTATGGTAAAAGTGCCCAACAGATGAATATTGGGTGCAAATTCCATGATTATCTTGGAGGCATACATAACGGCACCCAGCATGGCAAATATTGCTATCTCTTTTGTTGTGATTTTCATTTCTCTGCCTTGAAGGAGTAGCTGCCGCCTTCTTCGACCGGCGTAGAGTCCACTCCGGTCTGGGCATACTCTCCGTTTACATAAAAGGCCCAATATACACCGTCTTTATCATAATCGGCGGAAATACCGTTGACCGTCTGAACGTAAAGGCCATATTCACTGTCCTCGCCCGAAATCAGTCCCAGTTCGGTCAGGGCTTCTCCCACGGTAGTTTTATCCGTATGGATTTCAAACTGTGTTTCGCCGCCGTCTATGTCCACTACGGTAAAAGTGAATTGAGTGCTGCCGGTTCCCAGTACCGAACCGTCGGACGGAACGTTCGTCTCCGCAGCGGCGGAGGGCTGGTTTTCCGCATTGCCATTACAGCCGGTTGTCAACAGTGCCGTAGCCACAATAAGCACTATGCAAAGGATGAATGACGGTAATTTTCTGTTCTGTTTCTTCTGCATATTTTTATCTCCTTTGATTTTTATTCCCGCGGGCAGCGAGCCAAGCGACTGCTTAAGACCAGCCTTTGGCCGGTCGGGACATCGGGCGGCTGCAGCGGTTGTTTCACTTTCTCCGAAAGCCGGCACTCGCGGCTGTAAAGAGGAGAATCGGGACTGTACGGATATTTCGGCTTGACATTCCGTGGGCCGGCCTTCTCGGATGGCTCCAATGACAGTTCCCCGAATGTGGCTTCGGGTAAGGCCTACGGTATTCCATATATGTCTCACGGCGACGGGCTCGCACAGGATTTTCACCTGTTTCCCCGGACAGCCTGCCCTATATCATAATATCTTACTGTAGTTTCGTCAAGAGAAATAGATTGCCGGTGTAACAGTTCAGCGTGAATGTTGTGTTGAGAGGCGGACGCACGGGAGGGATTTTTTTGCGGGACGGCGGCAGCGGGAGCACCTGTCCCGGTTTTCCGTGCACTTTTTCCGGCTGGGAGTTTC
>CAJUIM010000111.1 GCA_910586275.1 uncultured Lachnospiraceae bacterium
GCTCCGTATGGCAGTCTCCCGGCATGGCGCTCCCTTCCGTCCGGCGGCTGCGGTACCTTGTTTTTTCAGTTCCTCAGAAAAAACAGTTAGAAATCCCCATTTTTTATGCACTATATCTTTCAGTCATTCGGCAGGATTCTTACCACTTTTGCAGGAGTACGGTAATTATAATTGGAAATCTTGATCCCTGTCCTCGGGCTGCTGGCATGTACTACCTGTCCGTTTCCGATATAGATTGCCACATGGTTAATCCTTCCGCCCTTTGCATAGAAAATCAAGTCTCCGGGCTTTGCCTCGGACATGCTGATCTTCGTTCCCGCATTTGCCTGAGAGCCTGAAGTCCTAGGCAGGGATATGCCGAAGTTACGGAATACGCTGAGCACAAAGCCGGAGCAGTCCGCCCCCCTTGTCAGGCTTGTGCCGCCCCATACATACGGATTTCCCACATACTGCTTCGCAAACTGGCACAAATCCACACGGATATTGGATACGCCCTGTCCATAAAGCAATTCCGTCATAGTAATGGCACTTCCCAGCTTTTCTTCCAGTTTCACATATTCGGCGGACACATAATTTTCTTCATCGTCAATCATGATTTTAACCCAATCATCAACGACCTCCACCACTTCCAGTTCTTCTCCCTGGGGAACCATTGTGACCACTTCACATTCCGTATTGGGCTGCTCCCGCACTTTCAGCGTGGTAGTATCAACAACGGCCACCGTGGAGACTTGTTCCATGGCACGTTTCTTCGCCCCCCAGCCGCTGAGCAGAAATTCGCTCTTTACATAACCCTCCACCTTGCCGGAGCGGATATAAGTCCATTCCCCTTCTTCCGCAATCAGTTCACAGGCAGCATTTTTCGGAAGCTTCCCTACCATCTTCCCGTCTTCGCTGGGCACTTTCCGAATATTCAGATTGTCGTCTACATTGGAAATTCCCAGATTGGTATATCCCCAAAGAGCGCCTGCGGCTTCCTCCGCCGCCTCCTTGTATTCCTCCTCTGTCTTCTCCGACTCCAATAACGCCGCCGCCCCTACGGGCATTGACACTACTTCCTTAATGGATTCGATCTGTATCTCTTCCGCTGCCGGTCCCTGAGTGGCTGACTTCAGCACATCCGCGGCATTCACCTGACCTGACGCATATACCGGGCCGATATACAGTACCGCTCCCGTCATACATATTCCGATTGCTCCTGCTGCCTTAAAATTCATAAAAATCCAAACCTTTCCATGCTATTCTTTACTATTTTCTAACATATATTACAAATTTGTTACATTTATTACGAGAATATTATATCAACTCATTCCGCTCCTGTCAAATATTTATGCATGGAAATTTTTGTTTTTTTCAAATAGGCAGCTAACCGCTTCCGGATAAATATCCTTTATCCGAACCTCTGAAAAGCACCGGCATTGAGGCACTGTATTTCAGTGTCCCAATGCCGGTGCCTTCCCTTCCCTATTTTCTATTCCTTCATCCGTCTTCCGGATCATTGTTCAAAACGGAAAATGCTATATTGGTGGCATGGTCTGCCACCCGCTCTAGGCCTGACACAATATCCGAAAACAGCATTCCTGCTTCCGGGCTGCACTCATTCTTTGTCAGCCTGTCCACATGCGCCCTCTGCAGTTCCCGCTCCTTCTCATCCACGGCATCCTCCAGATGCAGGATATCCTCCAGATGTTCCTCCGAGCCGGTGGAATACATTTCTATGGAAAAGCGGATCAATGTATTGACCATATTCAGCATATCCCCCAGTTCCTTCTGAGCCTCTGCGCTGAAACCCACTCCGGTGCGGATGCGCTGCTGCGCCGCATCTGCCACGTTCTCCGCATGATCCCCGATCCGCTCAATGTCATTGACCACATGGAACAATGCACCGATACCCTTCAGATCCTCTATAGGCAGCGTAGTCTGGTTTATTTTCACCAAGTAATTGGTGATTGCATGGTTGAGGAAGTTTATGTTTTTCTCCACTTCATATACTTCATTGATATCGGACTCGTCCAAAGTAATAAGCGCATTCATCGCACGGTTCAGGTTTTCGGAAGCCAAGGAAGCCATACGTTCGATTTCATTCGCCACTTCCACCACCGCTGTAGCCGGGTTGAACACCACTTTTTCACCGATATACTTCAATTGGTAGCTATCCCTATATCCAACCTTCTTGTCGTCGCCAGGTATAAGAAGATAAGTCAGCCTGACAATCATATTGGAAAACGGGAACAGAATAATTACCTGAAATATCTTAATTATCGTATGGGCATTGGCAATAAACCGTCCTTCATTCCCACCGGATACCCGCATAATCAAATTCACCACAAAATTCATGCCCAACTGAAGAATCAGGAACAGGACTATTGTGCCGATCACATTGAACAGCAGATGAATCATGGCCGCTCTTTTCGCGTCCTTCTTACCGGTCAGAGAAGCCAGAACCGCCGAGGCACAGGCACCGATATTGCATCCCAGTATTATGTACAGGCTGATGGGAAGCCCCAGCAGTCCCTGATTGGCCATCAGCAGCACAATGCTGACCGTTACCGAAGAACTTTGAATCACCGCCGTAATGACCGTACCCATAAGCACCGCCAGCAGCGGGTTATGCAGTGACTTTAACAGATTCATCACGCTTGGGCTGTCCTTCATGCCCGACATGGCGCTTGACATGCTGCTCAGCCCGAGGAAGAGAATGCCGAACCCTACAATGACTTCGCCGATGCGCCCTGCTTTCTGCTTTCCCTTTCCCAGCATCATAGTCAGCACACCTGCCAGCAGAATCACCGGAGCTGCCTCTGACAAGTTGAATGCCACCAGCTGGGAAGTAATGGTGGTACCGATATTCGCCCCATATATTACCCCTGCTGCCTGATAAAGCGACATCAGCCCCGAATTCACAAAGCTGACTACCATCACCGTACATGCCGACGAAGACTGAATCACGCCGGTAAAGACAATACCTACAAGCAATCCCGTAAACCGGTTTTTCGTAAACATCTCCAAAATGGAACGCAGCCTGGCTCCCGCTACCTTCTCAATGCTTTCGCTCATCACTGTCATGCCAAACAGAAACAGTCCCAGCCCGCCTGCCATGGATAGTAAAATCTCTGCACTCATTATCGTACCTTATTCCTTCCTCTTCTCCGCTGTCCCAATACCTTTCCGCCTTTTGTATGCGTCACCGGAAGTCCCCTGCCCCTGCCTTTACGGCTGGCTCTCCGGCCGTACATACCGCAAAGCATGATATTGCCTTCCTTCCTCAATGTCCCTTGCTATCTGTTCCTTCAGTTCATCCCTGCCATGGAATTTCCGTTCCGGGCGTCTGAACCCAAGGAGCGATACCTTTATCTCCCTGCCGTATATCTCCCTGTCAAAATCATAAATATAGGTTTCCACGCCTATCTGCATTTTCTCGCTTACCGTGGGTTTATAGCCGATATTGGTAATCCCTGCCAATTCCCGCCCTTCTAAAAGGACCGACGAATAGTATACGCCGTTGGGCGGCAGCAGCTTCCCTGCCGGCGGCAGCAGATTTACGGTGGGCATCCCCATAGTTCTCCCATATTGATTTCCGTGCATCACCGCCCCCTGTACCGCATAAGGCCCGCCTAACAGACAGGACGCTTCTTCCATCCGGCCCTGCTCCACCGCTCTCCTTACCTCGGTGGAACTCACTGCCTTTCCATTGTAACATACTTTGTCAATAATATGAACCTCATACCCGTATTTTTCTGCCATGCTGCCCAGCAATGCCGCATTCCCTTCCCCTCTGTTCCCGAAAGTCACATCCGCCCCTGCCGCCACATATACCGTATGCATCTTTTTTGCCAGCATTTCCGTAATGAAGTTTTCCGGCCGGATGGCCGCCGTTTCCCTGTTCAGCGGGAACTCCACCAGCACATCTATTCCCATTTTCTCAAAAGCTGCCCGTTTCTCCTCACGGGTCATCAGTTCCTTATCCTGCGCTGCCCCGAAAAGCACTGCCGGCGGCGGATCGAAAGTAAACACCGCCGCTTTCCGCCCGTGTTCCTTCTGTCCCAATATGCACCGCAGCAATTTCTGGTGCCCCAGATGGATTCCGTCAAATTTGCCGATGGCCGCCGCAGTCTCCCCTTCCAGCTCAAATTCAGTCGTCCCTTGTATTATCTGCATCTAACATCCATTCTCCATAAACATCTTTACCGGGAAAAAGCGGTCTTCTTCCTGCCGGAATTCAAATATGCCGTAAAATTTCCCGTTATCGTCATATACCCGGACCTGTTCTCCCGGCATCACAAGTTCTTTCCCGTAAGCCATCCGTCGGTAAAATGCATTTCCGTTTTCAATCAGTTTCCTATACTGCCCTTCCACGGTAAACCGGGGATATTCCGCAAAAACACTGTCCACCGGAAGGATTTTCTCCTCCAGCCTGCCTTCCTGCCTCAGTTTCTCTGCCTCTTCCAGCCGCAGAGCCTCTTCGATACGGAAACTGCCCGACCGAATCCGTGTCAGTTCCGCCATGGCTCCCCCGCAGCCCAATTTCCTGCCTATGTCATGGCATAAAGTGCGGATATATGTCCCTTTGGAACACTCCACCCGCATGGATATAAAGGGCAGCCGGATTTCCTCCGTTTCTATCCGGTAAATCTCTACCTTTCTTGGCTTACGTTCAATTTCCTTCCCTTCCCTTGCCAGTTCATACAGCTTCCTGCCGTTTACCTTAACCGCCGAATACATGGGCGGAATCTGTCCGTACTCCCCGACAAAAGACAGGATAGCCTCTTCTGCCTGTTCCTGCGTCACCCGGACTTCTTTTTCCGCAAGTATCGTTCCCGTCATATCCTGCGTGTCCGTTTCACAGCCTAGCCGCAGCACAGCCCTATATTCCTTGCTTTTATCCGTCAGCATATCGCACAGCTTGGTTCCGCTGCCCAGACATACCGGCAGCACTCCCGTTGCCGCCGGGTCCAGCGTGCCGGTATGGCCGATTTTCTTCTGTTTCAGAATCCCGCGCAGCCTAGCTACCACATCGTGAGAAGTGTAGCCGGCTTCTTTATATATATTGATGATACCATTGTACATAATCTTTTCCCGCTACAGCAGGCCGCCCTCTTTCATCTGTTTTTCAATATGTAAGGAAAGATTGTTGACCACATCATGAAAAGTTCCGTTCATCGTGCAGCCGGCCGCCCTGACATGTCCCCCGCCGCCAAAAAATACGGCAATCTTCGCCACATCCACCTTCCCTTTGGAGCGCAGGCTTACCTTAAATTCCTGCACGCCTGTCTGATACATAAAAATCGCGCATTCCACGCCGGCCGTCTGGTTCAGCTGACTGACAATGCCTTCCAGATCCTTGGAGTCCGCATGGTAAAAATCCAGCGTCCGCTTTGCCAGCCCGCTGACAATGCATTTTCCGTGCATAAACTGAATGCTTTCCAGCAACGCACGGCCAAGCAGTAGGTTCTGCACATAAGTTTTTTCATAAAAGGTCTTCTCCGCCAATTCGGAAAAGTCAAAGTCATAGGCTATCAGCTTTGCCGCCGTCTGCAATGTCTTGGGCGAAGTGTTGGAATAACGCATCACTCCGGTATCATGTATAATTCCCGTATAGATTGCCTTGGCGATTTCCACATCCATATCTTCTTCCGTCAGCACATCATAGACCAATTCACTTGTGGAACTGGCTCCGGCATCTATATAGTTTACGTCGCCGCAGCCCGGATTGCTGACGTGATGATCGATATTTATTGTTTTCCCGGCACGGACGAACATGCTTTCCGCCTCTCCCATGCGCTCTTTTGCCGTATCCAAAGCGATAAAGACATCATAACTTTCCACATCGGTCTTAAAATCCGTATGGATCTGCCCCACGCCGCCAAGGCAGGAAAACACTGCCGCCGGCTGTTCCAGAAACACATCCACTCTTTTGTCCGGGTACACTTTGCACAGATATTGATACATTGCCATACATGCACCTATACAATCCCCATCCGGCCTTATATGCCCGCTGATTCCTATTGTATCGGCATTTACAACTTCATCTCTGATTCTCATTCTCAGTCCCCCTGTTCACTTCGTCAATCAGTCTTGTCATATTCACACCGTAAGCAATGGACTGATCCATAATAAACGTTATTTCCGGCGTGTTCCTCAAATTCACTTCCTTCGCCAGCTGATTTTTTATATAGCCGGTGGCGCTTTTCAGCCCCTCCAGCGTACTCTTCTGCGCCTCTTCGTCTCCCAGTACACTCATCCACGCCTTACAGGTCTTCAGATCGGGAGACACTTCCACGGAAACCACCGAAGTCAGGGGGCTGATCCGTGGGTCCTTAATCCCCCCCCGTATGATTTCCGCCAGTGCCCGCTGCACTTCCCCGTTAATTCTAGTATTTTTCAGACTGTTTTTCCTCATTTCCTGCTCCCATCCAACGGCCTGTGCCCCGAAAAGCTTCCCGGGAGAATGTCTTCCAAAGACACTCCCCATAAGCCTTTCCGCTTCTCTATCTGGGCACCTCAACCATAATATATGCTTCCACAATATCCAGTTCCTGCATCTGATCAAAGTTTTCGAATACTAAACCGCACTCATATCCCGCCTTAACTTCCTTTACGTCATCCTTAAATCTCTTCAGCGAAGCCAGCGTGCCTTCATAAATCTGTGTTCCTTCCCGTGTAATCCTTACCTTACAGTCTCTCTGGAATACGCCGTCCAGCACATAGGAACCTGCAATGTTTCCTATTGCAGAAGCTTTGAAAAGCTGGCGTACCTCCGCATGGCCGATTACCTTTTCCTCAAAGACAGGATCCAGCATGCCCTTCATAGCGGATTCCACATCCTCGATAGCCTGATAGATGACCTTATAAAGCCTGATATCCACGCCTTCTCTCTCCGCAATTGCCTTTGCCATGGCATCGGGCCTTACATTAAAGCCGATAATAATGGCAGAAGATGCGGACGCAAGGGACACATCCGACTCAGTGATGGCACCGACGCCGCCATGAATGCATTTCACCACGACTTCCTCATTGGACAGCTTCAGCAGGCTCTGCTTCACAGCCTCCACGCTTCCCTGTACGTCGGCTTTGATAATCAGGTTCAGTTCTTTCAGGTTGCCCGCCTGTATCTGCGTAAAGAGATCATCCAAAGACATCTTGGCTTTAGTATCTTCCAACATTCTTTCTTTATTCTGTGCCAGATAAGTTTCTGCGTAAGATTTTGCGGTTTTGTCATTTTCATGGGCAAGGAATACTTCCCCTGCACTGGGCACATCGGACAGACCCAGAATCTCCACCGGCGTAGACGGAAGGGCTTCTTTCACTTTCCTTCCCTTATCATCGATCATAGCCCTTACCTT
Source organism: uncultured Lachnospiraceae bacterium (assembly GCA_910586275.1). Lineage (GTDB taxonomy): Bacteria > Bacillota > Clostridia > Lachnospirales > Lachnospiraceae > Kineothrix. Next base: position 7,344 of record CAJUIM010000111.1, read on the forward strand.
CCCGTGGCTTGCCCCTGCGGAAATAAAATCTCCTACATGCAGCGTGCCTTTCTGCACAAGAACGGTGGCCACCGGCCCTCTTCCCTTATCCAGTTCCGCCTCAATGACAAGGCCTCTTGCCTGTCTCTTTGTATTCGCCTTAAGTTCAAGGATCTCCGACGTAAGGAGTATAGTCTCCAGCAGTGTGTCAATCCCTTCCCCCGATTTTGCGGAAACCGGCACAAATTCCGTACTTCCGCCCCAGTCCACAGGGATCAGTTCATATTCCGTCATTTCCTGCTTCACCCGGTCTATATTTGCATTCGGTTTATCCATTTTATTCACGGCAACGATAATCTCTATCCCTGCCGCTTTGGCATGGTTGATTGCCTCCACCGTCTGCGGCATGACACCGTCATCCGCCGCCACTACCAGAATGGCAATATCCGTGGCATTGGCGCCACGCATACGCATTGCCGTAAATGCCTCGTGTCCCGGCGTATCCAGAAAAGTAATCTTCTCGGAACCTACCCGAACCGTATAGGCGCCGATATGCTGCGTAATGCCTCCGGCTTCCTTGTCGGTTACATTGGTTTTCCGGATGGCATCCAGAAGAGAAGTCTTCCCGTGGTCAACATGGCCCATGACGCAGATGACCGGCGGTCTCTTTGTCATATTCTCTTCATCTTCCTCATCCTCTTTCAGAAGTTCCTCAATTACGTCTACCTTGACTTCCTTCTCGCAGATAATGTCATATTCTATCGCCACATTCTCCGCCTCTTCATAAGAAAGTTCGGAATTTACCGTTACAATCTGTCCCTGCAGGAACAGTTTCTTAATAATCACCGACGGCTGCATCTTCATCTTATCCGCCAGTTCCTTAATAGTCAGCGACTCGGGAATCACGATTACCTTAATCTGCTCTTCCTGTACCTCTTCCGCCTTCTTCTCCGGCTTGATGAATCTTCCCGCCTTGTTCTTGCCGGAAACCTTTACGTCGTCCTCTTCGTAAATAAGATCCTTCTTGGAACGCTTATCCCTTTCCTGACCAATTCTGCGCTTTTCTTCATCCCTGTGCTTTTCCTGATCCTTGACCGGGCTCTCCGGCACGAATCCTTTAGAGGCCGGAGACTTTCGGAATTTATTGTCCTGCCCTCCATTGCCTCTGTTAGGGCGGTCATTATTTCCGTAAGGGCGGTTACCGCCTTGGCCACCGCCAGAATTGCGCCTATCCCCTTGATTACTTTCAAAAGGCCTGCGATTTTGCCCATCCGTCCTTCTGCCGTCTCCCCGATTCTCATTCCGGTTATCCTTCCTATTGTCTGTTCTCCTTGACTGATCATTGTTTCTCGGCCTGTCTGTCCTGTCCTGCCTCGGACGATCCGTCCTGTCCTGTCTTGGCCGGTCCGGACGGTTATCCCGCCGGAAATTATCCGGACGGTTATCCCGCCTTGCGCCGTCCTGTCTTGCGCCTTCTCTCCGGCCATCCTGCCTGCCGCTCTCACGGCTGTCCTGTCTTGCGCCGTCCTGACGGCTATCCTGTCTGCCGCTCTCACGGCCGTCCTGCCTTGCGCCGTCCTGTCTTACGCTTTCCTGACGGCTATCCTGCCTGCCGCTCTCACGGCCGTCCTGCCTTGCCGCATTTTCCTGTCTGCCGCCCTGTGCGCCGCCTTGCTTAGCTTCCTGTGCAGAGTTTCCTTGCGCGGCATTGGCCGATGCCCTTAACGGTTCCTGCTCCATTCTGTTTGCCGCCGTTTCCTGACCATCGGTTTTTACGGCTTTTGTTTCCGGTGCCGGCTCCGTTTTTCTTGGTTCCGTCTTAGGATTCCTCTTAGGTGTATTGTTGGACGGCGGAATCATCGTTACGGGAGGGGTAGGCGAAGGAGGAGTCAAAGGCTTAATCGGACGGTGCGGTACTGGTTTCTCTTGGCGTGTTCCCTGCTTTGCATTATTATTCCCCTGCGTCTGCGGTTTTTTCCCGTTCCCCTGCTGGGGGCGCTGTCCCTGCATCTTGCTGTTCTGGGGATTGCCCACAATAATGATTTTCTTCTTTTTCTTTGGCTGCTCCGCACCCGTCTCTCCCGATTTCGCCATAGGTTTCTCCTCTTTCACTTTCTCATTTTTTGTAAAATGCTTTCTCACAAGGGCTATTGTATCCTCCTCGACAGAACTGCTCACCGATTTTACCTCTATACCTTTTTCCTGCAAAAAAGCCAATATTTCTTTATTTTGTCTGTCCAATTCCTTTGCCAGTTCATGTACTCTCATTTTCGCCATGCTCACTACCTCCGTCTTTTTATTCCAATGCTTCCAAATATTTTCTTATGGATTTTGCAAACCCCTCCTCCGTAATCGCTAATGAAGCGCGCACTTCCTTTCCCATGGCATGCCCCAGTTCCTCTTTCCTCCCGTACCGGAACATAGGCACTTCATAATAGCTGCACATATTCTCAAATAGTTTCACGGTATTGGCCGATGCATCCTCGCTGACCACTACCAATAACGCTTTTCCCGATTTCACGGCTTTTTCCACCGCATATTCTCCGCTCACCACATTTCTGGACCTGACTGCAAGACCAAGCAGGGAATATATTTTATTCATATGCATCAAACTCCTTTTCCAGCTTCCCGTATACCTCTTCCGGGATATTCATCTTGAAGGAACGCTCCAGCCCCTTATTTTTCCTCGCCTTCTTCATGCATTCTGCCGAATGGCACAGATACGCCCCTCTTCCGTTCTTCCTGCCTGTTAAATCTAAAGTAATGTCTCCCTCTGCGGTTTTCAGGACTCTCATCATTTCCTTCTTGCTCTTCATTTCACCGCAGCCTACACATTGCCTCATAGGAATTTTCTTTGCCATGTCCTATTCCTCTGCCGGTTCCCCGTTTTCCGGATCATTGCCTTCCCACGGTTCCGCCTCTTTCCGTTCCGCCTCTTCCGGTGCTGCTTCTTCTGTTTCCGTTTCCCTACGCAGCGCACTTTCCGCTTCCGGCCCGTCATATTCCTCTGCATCTGCCTCTGCATCTATGGGCATCTCTTCGCCGGATTCCTCTTCGTCCGATCCTGCTTCGTCATGATCCGTCCCGGCCGCTTCCGCACATTCCCCTTCGCCCGGTTCTGCTTCCTCATAGTCCGTCCCGGCCGCTTCCGCACATTCCTCTTCGCCCGGTTCTGCTTCCTCATAGTCCGTCCCGGCCGCTTCCGCACATTCCCCTTCGCCCGGTTCTGCTTCCTCATAATCCGTCCCGGCCGGTTCCTGCTCTCTATCCTCCGCTTCTTCCGGTGCCGTCTGCCCCGGTTCCGTCATCTCATCCTCTTCCCCTGACATTTCCTCCGTCTCGTATGCATCCTCTTCGTACTCTCCGTCATATTCATCATATTCGTCCAAATAGTCTTCATAACGGAAGCCCGGCGCATCCTTCGCCTGTGTCTCGCTCTTAATGTCAATCTTATATCCGGTCAGTCTGGCTGCCAGCCGCGCATTCTGCCCCTCCTTTCCGATTGCAAGGCTCAGCTGATAATCCGGTACCACTACCTTTGCCGTCTTCTCATCCGGATCGGCGAATACCGCCACAATCTTAGCCGGGGACAGTGCATTCTGAATTAAATTGCCAGGATTCTCATCCCAATTGATAATATCTATCTTCTCTCCCCGCAGTTCTTCCACAATCGTATTCACACGCGCGCCGTTAATGCCCACACAGGCGCCTACCGCATCCACATTTGGGTTGTTGGACCAGACCGCCATTTTCGTCCTGCTTCCGGCCTCTCTGGCAATGCTTTTGATTTCCACGGTGCCATCCATAATTTCCGTAACCTCTGCCTCAAACAGACGCTTCACCAGTTCCGGATGGGTACGGCTCACTAAAATCCTCGGACCTTTAGGAGTATTCTTCACCTCCAGAATATATACCTTAATCCGCTCCGTCGGTTTAAAAATCTCCCCTTTTACCTGCTCGCTCTCATTCATGATGCCGTCGGCTTTCCCCAGATTAATGCTGATATTCCTGCCCACATACCGCTGCACAATACCGGTCACCACATCTTTTTCCTTTTCATAATACTGATTATAGATAACACTCCGTTCCTCTTCCCTGATTTTCTGCAGAATGACATTCTTCGCATTCTGAGTGGCGATCCGGCCGAATTCCTTAGACTTAATTTCCACATGGACAATATCTCCAAACTGTGCCCTTTTGGAAATCTTCTGTGCGGCCTCCAGAGAAATCTGTATACAGTCGTCCTCCACTTCCTCCACCACTTCCTTTTCCGCATAACACAGAAAATCACAGGTATCCCTGTCAATTTCCACTTTTATATTATCCGCCTTACCGAAATGGTTCTTGCAGGCAGTGATCAAAGAATTTTCAATTGCTTCAAACAAGGTTTCCTTGCTGATTTCCTTTTCTTTCTCCAGAATGTCCAATGCCTCCATTAACTCTTTATTCATTTTCCCTTTTTCCTTTCCGCGTTCTGCCGCCTACATTTATCTTAAAAATCAAGTGCCAGCCTGACCAATGCAAGATCTGCCCTCGCAAAAGTCAGCTCCTTTTTCCCGTTTTCTTCTTCCGTCTCAATCACAATGGATTCTGCATCAAAGCTTTTCAAAACACCTTCGAATTCCTTGCATTTCTCTATCGGCTTATAAGTCTTTAACTCCACCCTCTCCCCTATGCTTCTCTCCAAATGCTTATCCTTCTTCAGCGCCCGCCCAAGCCCAGGGCTGCTCACCTCTAATATATATGAATCCGGAATAAAATCTTTCTCGTCCAGCGCATCCGACAAAGCGCGGCTGACCTTTTTACAATCATTGATATCCACGCCGCCCGGCTTATCAATATATGCCCTTAAATAAAAATCGCTGCCTTCCTTCACATATTCCACATCGTAAATCTCTACGCCTGCATTTTCTGCAATAGGCAAGAGCAGCTTTTCCGTCATATCTTCATATGTTTCCCTTCTGGACATTTACTCACCTCTCCTTTTCCCTTATATCTTCCGGCAACTGCTATCCGCTACTCACAAAAAGAGTGGACTCGCAAGTCCACTCTCATTAACAGTTGCATATTATCTTTTTTTACTATAGCATTGCATAAAGGAAATTGCAAGCATTTTTTGGTTGTTTTTTCAATACTTGGTAACAGTTCAGCCTGAATGTTGTGTTGAGAGGCGGACGCACGGGAGGGATT